>JASEHT010000189.1 GCA_030018675.1 Smithella sp. | reverse complement strand
ATTCTTGCGGACCTTTTCCAAATCCGTCTGGTATTTGCAGATAATGTTGAGGGTTTCAGAAACGATTTCCGGCGTCAGTTCATTGATTTGCAGGGCGATCAGCGATTGCGCCCAGTCGATGGTTTCCGAAATGCTGGGGCTTTTCTTCAGACCCAGGTTGCGGATTTTGCGGATGGCGTCCACCAGAGCGTCGCATAGTTTTTCCTCTATCCCCGGAATTTTCAGCCGGACAATGGAAATTTCCGTGTCCCGCGCCGGATAATCAATGTAGAGATGAACGCAGCGGCGTTTCAGCGCGTCGCTCATATCGCGGTAGTTGTTGGAGGTGAGCAGCACGAAAGGAATCTGAATCGCTTTGCGTGTGCCCAGCTCCGGAATGGTTACCTGGAAATCGCTTAATATCTCCAAAAGGAAAGCTTCGAATTCCGGATCGGCTTTGTCCACTTCATCCACAAGAAGCACGACAGCTTTTTCCGAACTGATGGCCTGAAGAAGCGGGCGGTGCTGAATAAAGCGGTCGGAAAAAAAGGCGTCTTCCTGCGCGGCGATTTGATCCACCGCCTCCGTCAGGGTGGCGGCGGAGGAAATAATATCGTTGAGCCTGTCCTTGACCATCTGTGTGTAAAGAAGCTGTTTGGCATATTCCCATTCGTAAAGCGCTTTGGATTCGTCCAAGCCTTCATAGCATTGAAGCCTGATTAATTCTCTATCCAGAGAGCGGGCGATAGCCTTGGCAAGTTCCGTTTTCCCGACGCCGGCCGGTCCCTCGACCAGAACTGGTTTCTGTGTCGCCGACGCCAGAAAAACAACCGTGGAAATTTCGCGGGAGGGAATGTATCCGGCATCCGTTAACCTGGATTGAACATCATCAACGTTTTTATATTTCATAAGAGAATAAGTTCCTTTGTATGCTGGGGAAACAATAGGAGATTTATAGTGGTATGTCAACCACGAATAGATAATCATAATAAGGAATTGATTTATCAATTCTCCGCTTTGCGGGATTGTTCAACTAACCAATTCCGATACGCTTTGCTTTCGGAATTGGAGTTTCACTAAAGAAATACTTACTGTTTTTACAAAACGTTTTTCTCAAAAACCCTTTCATGCTATGGTGATTTGAAATTTTTTTTAAACAGGAAATGAAAAGTATCTGAAATGACAAATCCTACAATAAAATCAGCCCTGAAAGATTTTTTCTTTTTCTGGAAGCCCTCTCTAGCTAGAAGGCTGACGCTTTCCTTCACGCTTTTCGGCCTGGTGATCGGTTACGCTGTTCTTATCTATCTCGCGGTATTTTCAACCAACACGTTAATTAAACAGGCTTCGGATTCAGTCGGAGAGTACCTGACTTACATGTCCAAGGAGAATCTGCGTGAAAATCAGGGGGAACTTCTTAAATTCATTGATCAGAAGAGGACTAATATCGTCCGTACGGCTGAAGCCATGCAGGTGGTTTTACTTCCCGTTCAATTCGAACTTTATTTCAATAAGGACGGACAATGGTTGCATACGTACACCGATGAACGGGGAATCGTCAAATCGGACATAATAAGCCATCCCGAACACGCCGGATTGCTGAACGACGCAAAAAATCGGAAAATAACGAGATCGTCGAAATTTTTCTACGGACAACATGACAAAGTCAATGTCAAAATCAACATCAGTCCGGGAGAAAAAAATTATACGCAACTCATTGCCTTCGACGTCTACCGTGTCGGCATCCTCAAAATTCTTTGGGAAAACATTTACAAGGCCGTTTCCTTTTTTGTTTTGCTGCTCATTATTTGTCATGCCATGGGACATGTCTTCAGCCTCCTTCTAGCGCGGCCGATTGAACAGCTCTCCAGGGAGGCGGAAGCCATCGCTTCCGGGCAGTATGAACGCCGATTCACCAGTGATCGTCGGGATGAAATCGGAAAACTAGCGGACGCGCTCAATACGATGGCGTCCCGGATTATCGACGGAACAAAAGAACGGGAAAACATCCTGATCGGCATATTGATTGCGCTGACCAGGGCCATTGACGCCAAATCCCCCTGGACAGCCGGTCACAGCGAACGGGTGACGCAATTTGCGGAAGCCATCGGAACGGGACTTAACTTCAATGAGGATGAAATGCGCGTTTTGACGATTTCCGCGATTCTCCATGATATCGGTAAAATCGCCGTGCCGGAACAGATTCTCGATAAGCCGGGCAAACTGACCGATGAGGAATTCGATATTGTCAAAAAACATTCACAGGCCGGCGCGGATATCATTTCTTCGATTCCTTCCTATGAAATCATTCTTCCCGGCATTCTTCATCATCACGAACGCTGGGATGGAACGGGTTATCCGAAGGGCCTCGGAGAAAAAAATATTCCTCTCTTTGCCAGAATCATCTGCATCGCCGATGTTTACGACGCGCTGACGGAAGACCGCCCCTACCGTAAAGCCTGGAGCAGGGAACAGGTCCGGCAGTTTTTTGAAGAGCAGAAGGGGAAAATGTTCGATGCCGAACTTGTGGATATTTTTTTAAAACTTCCGGATATTCAATGAAGGGATGTTGTCAGAATTAACTTTGTTTTGGATTGGAATCAGATGAACAAACGCGGGAAAAACATTCATTAAAGTTTTTCCCGCGCCGATGATTATTCTCTGTAACGTTTTATATCTCTTTTTCAAACTTTGATTTGTCGGCACCGCAGACGGGACAGGTCCAGGAATCGGGGATATCTTCGAATTTTGTTCCGGGAGCCACGCCGTTATCGGGATCCCCGTTAACG
The DNA here is from genome assembly GCA_030018675.1 of Smithella sp. Classification (GTDB taxonomy): domain Bacteria; phylum Desulfobacterota; class Syntrophia; order Syntrophales; family Smithellaceae; genus Smithella. The sequence goes on along the minus strand of JASEHT010000189.1, from coordinate 2,104 downwards.
GGATCATAGACATAACCGCACACACTGCAGACGTATTTTGCCGCCGTTCCACCGGTTGTCTTCGGTTCTTCCTTGATGTAGGTGGGAGCTGATTTCGGCGATTTCCCCCCTTTAACCTTCTGGTAATAAGCGTATGTCATCGGCTCGGCATCGGTGAGGATGTCGCAATCGACAATTTTTCCGAAGAATATTGTATGCGTGCCGCAATCCATTTCTTTTTCCAATTCAACTTCCAGGTAGGCAATGGCATGTTCTAAAACAATGGGAACGGAGGTAATGCCCGCTTTTGTTTTGACGTTTTGCAGTTTGTTGACATCCCGTCCGCTTTTAAAACCGAAAAGTCCGATTAGAGTCATGGGAGCCGATTCCGACAGAATGGAGATGACGAATTTGCGGCTTTCCTTGATAAATTCGTGAGTATAGTTTTCTTTGTTGATGCTGACGGCCACGGTTGAAGGATCTGATGTAACCTGGAACATGGAATTGGCAACCTGCCCGTTAAATTTTCCTTCCTGTCCGGACGTGACAATGTAAAGACCATAGCTGATTTTATGAAGGGCTTTTCTGTTCATGGCGGGTCTCCTTTGGGTGACAATTTCACTAGGCGGGCTTATAACGCAATTTTAAAATCAAATCTATTCCTTTCTTCTTTGGACAACGGTTTGCAATGCATTTCATGTCTGTGCCTGACAGACGGCTTTTCTCAAGGTTTTTTCTTTTGACAAAATGTACCTTTTCCGATAATTGACCTCCATCAGAATAAAATCAGCCAATCATGCAACATCCGGGTGCGATGAATTAAAAAAAGAGAAGAAATATGAAATATCAGGATTTTTTAAAACGCGACTATTTTAATTTTGAAGAACTGCTTGCCTTCGCTTACGGAAAACTGATTTCCGACCCGCCTGAAAATTTTGACGCGAAGCTGCCGGCACCTCCGTTTTTGATGGTTGACCGGATACTGTCAATCGAAAGCGACGGGAAAAAAGGTAAAATCATTGCCGAACTGGATATCAAATTGGATGCCTGGTATTTTCAATGTCACTTCCAGGGAGATCCGGTACAGCCCGGATGTCTGGGCGTTGACGCGATCTGGCAGCTTCTGGGATTTTTCTGCGTCTGGAGAGGTTCCCTGGGAACGGGACGGGCGTTGGGCTGCGGCGATGTGGTTTTCAACGGGCAGATTCGCCCTTTTAACAAATGCGTGCGTTTTGAAGTTGATGTCCGGCGTTACTCTTTGCTGAAAGAATCGGGGGCCAGTATCGTGATCGGCGACGGCCGCATTTATGTGGATGATGAGTTGATCGCCACTGTCGGTCAGGCGCGGACGGGTGTTTTTAAGGATATTGCCTACAAAGATTATCCACTTCGGTCCCAACATTCCGTCGGCGGTATAATGGAAAGGTAATAGGTAAGGTTATTACGGTCGTTTATCGGCTATTCAGAAATATTACCATTAGGAAATATCAGTTAATTTTTTACAGGGAATATTTTGAACATCATAAAAAAAGCGGCGCTTTATTTTGCCCGCAAGGAATTTTGCAGGAACGCTATCAATGAACGTGCTGATTTAGCCGTTTTAAGACAGAATCATACGCTACTCGAAAAAATCGGCATTTCTTTAATTGTTTTTAGTTTCGTTATGGTCATACCGTCATTCTTTATAGTAGGGTTCATTGCCGCCGATTTGAAAAAGCCGGTGATTGGTATTATCGGAATCCCGGCGGCTTATGGTATTTCTTGGCTGATTTTGATGCTGGGTATGTATGTTACCGGCCCCCGGTATGCAAAGGCGCTGAGACATTGGATTATCAGGATAGTACTGGAAAAAATTCTCGGTGATGAATTGAAAACGCTTGCTTGCGTGCCCGCGGATAATTTGCAGAACAATATTATTAACAAAGAGAATATAAAACGCTGAGAAAAAACAGAGGTGTTAAATGAGTCAGGTTGAAGAAATGATCAGTGAACTGAAAGTGAAGATTATTGAAACGCTGGGACTGATTGACGTCAGTCCGGAAGACATCAAAGATGAAGAACGTCTCGTCGGCGGCGATCTCGGAATTGATTCCATAGATGTGCTGGAGTTGGTGATGATGATTGA
>JASEHT010000188.1 GCA_030018675.1 Smithella sp. | reverse complement strand
ATTGCAGAAATGATTTTCGGCTAATTGAAGAAGAGGAATCTCCCCCTCTCCGCAAACGACATAATCGGCCTGCGATTCCACCAAGGTCTTGTAAGGCAGAAAAGTAGGATGGTGCCCGCCGATGATGGTTGTAATCTTATGTTTTTTGAGTTCGCGGGACAGCAAAACAACTTCTTTATAAAAAGAGGTCATGCAGGTTATTCCCACGGCATCAGGTTTGAATTTTAAAATTCTTTTTATCGTCTGCGGCACATCCAGATTATCTTTCAGGGCGTCGATAATTTTTGTTTCAATACCGGACTTTTTCAGATACGAGGAAAGATAACCCAGCCCCAGCGGCGGCGTTATGATATGGCTTTTGTAATTTGGTCTTACCAGTGCAATCTTCATTGTGGAAGCTTCAGGTTTTTCATTTTATATAATTCTCTAATCAATCTTACACCCAATCTGCCGAATCTGACCAGCGGGATTGACGTCCGGCCCGATCGTCGCGGCATGAAAGATATTTCCTGCCAGAAAATTTTTTCTTTGTTCCTAACAGCCATCACAGATAAAAGAACATTCGGAATAAAATAATTGTCGGGTATTGCCGGCAGATACAGACGCAACCGGTTGACTTTCATCAGACGGAAAGGCGCATTGGCATCTTTTACTGAAACACCGAAGATGAATAATAGCGTTTTTCTGAGAACGTTAGAAATAAAAATTCTAGCCAAACCGTCACGGCGATTTGCACGATGGCCAATAATAAAGTCATAAGCGTTTCGTTTTTCCCAAAAACCCCAAAATTCGTCGGATTTCGTCTGGCCGTCGGAATCGGTTTGAAAAACCCAGTCCGCTCCTTTTTCGACTGCAAATTGATAAGCAGCAACGCAGGTCGGCCCATGACCGCTATTTTCTTTGTCGATGACTATCATATTCCGATATTTGTTCTTTATTCTGTCCAGAATTTTTGATGTGCCATCCGTACTGCCATCATTGAAAATAATAAGCTGGCCGCCGTCGCCGACAGAATCGATAACCGAATTCCAGTCCTTGGCTATCGCCTCTATCGTCCCTTCTTCATTATAAACCGGTATCACGATGAAAAGCTTATCCATAAGTTTCTCTCTTGCTGGGATGAAAAAAAGAATTCCCGCATTATTGCGGAGATTTCTTAAGCGATGAATTGAAGTTGCTTTTGGTCTTTTCCGCAATCGACAAATCCTGATTTGCTTCTTCCTGACGTCCCATTTTTTGATATACCATGGCTCTGTTCGTAAGATAAGAAGGATTATGATCGTTTATCCGGATGGCTCCGCTGAAATCCTCCAACGCTGATTCCAGATTATTCAGGCGCAGATAACAAACCCCCCTGTTATTCAAAATATCCGAATTCCCCGGAGCAGACTGGTGACATAATGTGAAATCCCGAATAGCTTTTTCGTACATTCCCAGTTGCATGTAGGCTAAAGCACGGTTCATATAGTTATCAAAGCTTAAGGGATCGTATTCAATCGCCGTACTGAAATCATGAAGCGCTTTTTCATAATGCGCCATTTTGAAATGAATCGCGCCGCGGTGTCTATAAGAATCCGACAACATCGAATTCAACAAATTACCCTTTGCATCATACGGACTGACCAATTCCATGTAGTGATTGTAATCCTCGAGCGCTTTCTGATTTTCGTTTCGTTCAAGATACAACAGACTTCTGTTCATATAGGCGGGAGCATACGCCGGATTAATATCAATAGCCTTATTGAAATCGTACATCGCTGCGTCCAACTGATTACTTGCGTAGCGGTCATTTCCTCTGTTGAGATGAGCCACAGCCATTTTATCCGGATATTTTTCAATAACGTACGTCCAGAGTGTTTCGCTGTTTTTCCAGACAGGAATGTATCTGATGGTCAGGGTTACATAAAATGCCAATAAAAAAACAGCAAAAACTACGACCCCAAAACGATGGGAAGGCAAATGGATTGTAACTTTTTGCAAACTCATTGCCATCACAAAGAACAAGCCTATATAGGCGATATTTGTGTAGTGATCAAAAAGAAAGGCCGTTTCGCTCATTAAAAATGGCATCAGGAGAAAAAAAACATTAAAGGTGTAAAATAATATACCGAAGGTAATATATTTCACCTTTCTCCAGGCCATGAACGCACTTAAAAAAATACAAATGGCGATTACGCCGCCAATCCAATGTTTCAATTGAAGCGATTCAGGCATGGGATATAAGGGAGAATTGGAATAAGGGATCAAAACTTTGAGAATGTACACCGTATAGGCATATCCACCAAGCACCATTTGCTCGAAATAATTAAAAACATGCATAATGGTTGTCTGATCTGCGGGCGTATAGGCATTTTTTACAAAGAAGGTTACTGTCATGATAGAAAAAATAATTGAAAGGACGAAGAAGACTACTTTTTCTAACGCTGCTTTCATGCTGATTTTTCTTCCCAAATACCAATCCAGCAAAATCATTGTTAAAGGCATGGCCACAGCCTGCCCTTTGACTAGCAAAGAAACGATGAATAAGAGAAAGACGATTAGAAGATGAGAGTTCTTCCCTGTGAAAATGTAACGGATATAGGTAAGCAAAGATGTTAAATAAAAAAGTCCAAAGAGCAGATCCTTACGCTCTGAAATCCAAACGACGGATTCCACCCGCATGGGATGAATGCCGAAAAGCAGTGCGGCAAAACCGCTCCACCAAATCGACAAACCCAACCGCATAAATAGAAGCCAAACAAGTGCTGTACAGACAATATGCAGCAATAAATTATTCAAATGATAGAGGAATGGTCTGTCTTGCACAATTTTCCATTCCAGCGCAAACGAAAGAATTACCAGAGGATTGTACGTGTTATAAATAGCGGGCTTGGTAAAGATATCTTTCAGGTTCGGTTCTTTAACCAGCGGATTTTGGTACACTAACAAATTATCGTCCCAGTTGGTCCATTCCGAATTTAAGCTGCCGGAAAAGACAATAGCGGTAATGATAAGAACACTCATCAACACCAGCAAATTGTACTTATTCCCTTTAACTAAATCTTCCTGCTTCATCGTTTAAGAATAATAACTGTTTTAAACACTATTGATATATCCATTCAAAAATCAGCCAGATCTAATAATTTTAGGCAAAACCTTTACCAGGATGAGAAACATATAGCGCGGAAAAGAACGTTTCTGCGGATGAACAACAAAGATGTTCACTATTCTTCTAAGACTCATATAAAAACGAATGTAGGCACAGCGAAAAACTGTTTTTAACTCTCCATCTGACATTGCCGAAATATTAATTCTGCTGTTGAAATAATTCATATTGTTTGAGTAGATACTTTTTTGCTTGTTTTTTATTGTCTCCGGCACCATATCTGCCAGTGCCGTACCCTCATAGGGCATTGTCGTAAAAAATAACGCCCGGTGTAAAGCTGAACGACACGCATACTTAACCGTTGCCCATGACTCCTGATAAGTCTCAGTCGGAAATCCGATCATGAAATAACCCGACGTATAAATTCCCGCTGCCACAGAACAGCTTATAGCTTGAGTAACTTTTTCAAGATTAAGATTTTTGCCAATCATCTTCTGCAACCGCGGACTGGACGTTTCGACGGCAAAGAATGCGGACACGGTCCCAGCCTTCTTGAGGAGTTGGATATCCTCTTTTTCTAAAAGATCAGCACGAAGACCGTTAGGGAAATGTAATTTTATATTTCTAACTTCATTCATAATACCATTAAGAATTTCCCGCATTCTCTTCCGATCAAGATTGAAACAATCATCGGCGATTTCAAATTCATTAAACCCGAATCTGGTTTTTAGTCCTTTTATTTCAGCCACAACCGATTTTGCTGACCGCTTTCTATAAACTTTACCCATTGTTTGATGGCAATACGCGCAATTGTATGGACATCCCCTCGAAGTAACAATCGTCATATACGGTCTTGTACCGACAGCGGCATGGGAGATCGTTTTTGCATATAATTTATGATTCAACAATTCCCAGGCCGGAAACGGAAGAGCATTCAATTCATCTTCACTTAAATAAAACCGCGGATTTATCTTTATCTTGCCGTCAACCAAAAGAGCGGTTCCCGAGATGGAGTCCGTCGGATTATTTTTATTTACAGCATCAATCAGTTCGGGGAAAACCTTTTCACCCTCTCCCAAAACAACAAAATCAGCGCCATAGTCTTTCATCGCCATTTCCGGATTGGCGGTAGGCCAGGGACCTCCAAAAGTCACAGGAATATTCCCTAGAAATTCGCGCACCAACTTCATGATAAATTTTGTCTGTTCCAATTCCATTACGACTATACTGATGCCGATAAAATCGGGTTTCCAATCCTGGATTATTTGTCTGAGGATATGAAGGTTTTTATAATCAATGGCGCAGTCGTGAATTCTCGGTTCATGCCCGGCATTTTTCAGACAGGCCCCGATGTACATTAACCCCAATGGCTGCGTTATGGCCTGAAAAGCAGGAGATAAATAACGAGGTTTTATGAGCAATACTTTCGACATTTCAGAGAATCCGAACCTTTATTGGTTTCAATCCGCAAATTATAATCGTCGTAACTTCATCTATTACGTTGAGTCGATTCCTGCTTTACGTGCTGCGTGGGCGCTGAAATAAACAAAACCCCTCCGCCCAGCCACGGAATTTCCTCCGGCCATTTTTTCGCAAATATAACCTCATAACCGGGAAATTCTATTTTTTTATAAGAAAGAATAACAACTTTTTTCTCCTCTATTAATCTGGTCTGTTTGGAGATGTCGTCCAGCCAGGGAATGTGTATCGGTGCGGTCTGTACACGAGGCAGATCATTTAAAATAAAAGCCACACAATCATCCGAATAATTCAGAATATAACAATGTTTTTT
>JASEHT010000187.1 GCA_030018675.1 Smithella sp. | reverse complement strand
TCCGTTCAGTCATACGTTCATCGTACAGTTGCACTGCCTCGGTAGCGATGAAACCGGGGCAGACCGTATTGACCGTAATGCCGTAGCGGCCGACCTCGATAGCCAGCGACTTGCTCAATCCGATTAATCCAGCCTTGGTTGCACCATAGGACGGTTGCAGTGAAGCCCCCATAAGTCCGGCGACGGATGAGATGTTGATGATCCGTCCCCAGCTTTTTTTCACCATGCCCGGCCAGACCGCCTTGCTGCAATGATACGCGCCGGTGAGATTGACATTGAGATCGCGTTGCCAGCGTCCTAATTGCTGTTCGCCGAACTTGCCCATATTATCCATAACGGCGGCATTGTTTACGAGAATATCGATCACGCCAAGCTCATCCTCCGTGGCCTGCACTACCCGCTCCACTTCATCCGGATCTGATACATCCATCTTGAAAGCGCGACTCCGTGATCCCATGAATTGGATCTCCCTCGCCCCCAGGAGTGTATTCACTTTGCCGGACTGCGCAAAATGTCCGGCAAGAACGCTGTATTGGCCAAGCTTCTCCGTGTCATGGTTCTGACCTTCAATCAGAATATCCGTTAGCGCCACATCAGCCCCGGCCTGTCCCAAGGCCAGCGCAATGGCCCGGCCCGGCCCAGCCCGCGCGACGCGCCGGTTACCAGAGCGACTTTGCCTTTGAGATTCATTTGCATCACGTTTCTCCTTTGCAATGTAGTTTAAGCATATTCAATTGAAAATTGACCGACATTGCCCACCACCGGTGAAGAAGATGATATGACCTGACGGGCCGGGCATGCATGAGGATGCATTGTCCATAGATCGTCCCGATGCCTTTTGCATGGCATACCTTTATCGCCTCGGATGACTCTGCTCCGTTTTGCATCCACACATAAGATACAATCTCAGGGTTCAAGTCCCTGACTAATTTTCGAGTGATATCAGGCGGCAGGACAATCAACAATCTGTCAATTAAAGTACCCAGTTCATTGACGGTGCGATAACACTTCTCACCGTGGATCTCATTCTCATGAGGATTGACTGGATAAACACGAAATCCTCTGATCTTTAATTCCCGGCAGGCCAAGTTGCCGAACTTATCCCTTTCATTCGAAGCGCCAACGACAGCCATCGCCCGAGGGGATAGATATTCTCTAATCAAAACAGATTGTTCATACGACCACGACATAAATATATTTCCAACGCTAGGTGTAAAATTTTGGAGCAAGGTCATAACGGCCCGGCACACGATAATCGTGGCTGCCCACGATCTCCAGTTCTGGCTCGGACTTCATGAGTTCATAAACCCTGTTAATGCTTGAACTGGCTTCCATCCCTTCACTCACCAGTGATTGCATGAGCTTGGATTTAGGCATCCTGTGTTCCAATCCCTCCGGAAAGTAGAAAGCATCCGCACTGAAGAGAAAGCGTCTGCCCGAAGGCATGGTTATATACAAGCCCATAAGACCGGGGCTGTGGCCAGGCAGGTCAATCATAACCATGGAACCGCCACCGAAGAGGTCATACGAAGCAGGGAAGTTCTTGAAGGGTTTGCAAGGATCGGTTTCGATAAGCTCGATATCGAGATCCGCCCCGCAGAACTGCTCCTTGATGAAAGCATTTTTGAACAGCGCCCCCTTCGAGAGATTGCAGGCGAAATCCCATTCCCTGCGGCCAACAAAAAAGTGAGCATGAGGAAAATCACGCATGCCGCCGGCATGATCCCAGTGCAGGTGCGAGATGATAACGTTCTTGACATCAGCAGGTGTGAATCCGAGCCGCGAAAGTTGATGCACCAAAGCATCGTGCTGTGGATTGAATCGCGTGCGCATGACGAATCGGTGAAAAAAAAGGTTGCCCCAATAGATGGGAGGCCGCATCTCTTCTTCAATGCGCGTGCCGATGCCCGTATCAAAAAGCACCAAATCATTTGCGCGCTCAATCAGAACGCTGAGGAGGGGAAACCGCACACTCTTCATGCCCGCGCCCTGAACAAAAAGCCCCTTCGCTACATGTCCAAATCCAGTAGAGAGAAAATACATCTTCATAAACTAGAATTCCTTGATGACCAGCCGATCCAGAAGCGTGTCAGGCAGGATCTTCACCAGCCGGTGCTGAACCGGATGGTTGGTGACAAGATAACGGGGCTTGGGATTCGGCGCAGTCACGGCCTGATGAATGGCTTCGGCAACAACCTCCGGCCGGACACCACGCGTTTTGGCTTCGGCTGCCTCATGCTCGAGCTTTTTACGATTGGCTTCATAGAAGATGCTGCCGCGATACCGTTCTACTCTTCCGGCGGTGTCCTTATCCCAAAGCGGCGTGTCGATCAGAGCAGGTTCAACCACAATGACTTTGACACCCCATGGCATGAGCTCGCGACGCAGGGAATCAGACCACCCTTCCATGGCATGCTTGCTGGAAGCATAAGGTCCTGAAAAAGGCGTGGCCACAAACCCGGCCACGCTCGACACGTTCACGATCCGGCCTCTGGATTTTAAGAGCAGAGGAAAAAGAGCCTTGGTCAAGCGATGCGTCCCGAACACGTTGACGTTGTATTGCTCCATCAACCGTTCGACGGGATACTCCATGAGCGGACCGGGGCTGAAGATGCCCGCGTTGTTGACCAGCGCAAGAAGATTAATTCCCTTCTCCTCAATAAAGGTAACAGCGCTCTCTACGTCACCATCATTGGTGATATCAAGTTTGAAAGCCTCAATACCACCTACCCCGCGGAGTTTTTCAAGTTCCGACTGGGATTTATCCGTGGCATATGTGGCGTAAACGCCAAAACCTTTTTTGGCGAGCGTGAGCACCGTGGCCTTTCCGATGCCTGATGCCGCACCGGTGACAAGAATACATCCCTTAACAGCCATATATGCTCCCCGTAAGAACAGTTTTAAAAGATTATCGCGGCGTGCGTCCCTGCAGCGGTCTCCAGCTCTTTTCGATATAGCCCAATTCATTCTTCCACCACGGACGATCAAGTGACGGCATGGACGCTCTTATTGTACCCTCGGGCATCATTGACTCATGTTTCTGCCACGGGCCGATCTTATATTCATCCAAAGCATATTCTCTGCCCAAATTCGGATTTTGCGGACAGGCAGGAATGAGCGCGGCAAGGAAGCGCATGAGACAGGTGTTGCATCGAGAACACCGGACGATCTCTTTTGCTTTTCCGGCTTCCAGCTTGTTCACGTATTCCGGATCGCAGTAAAGCTGCCTGCCCATAGCCTGTAGGTCGTACTTGCCCTCGGCTAAATTATTTTCGATCTTGACCGGATCATGCTGAGACGACACAATGACCGGAATCTTGAGTGCCTTCTTGAATGCCTCGCCATGCTCGGGAATATGCTTGGAACGGTCCATGTCCGTGATGAGGTGGCCGCTTTCCTCGTAGCCGGCGCCGTCGGACAAACTGATATAATCCAGACCTATCGCCTGCAAATCCTTGGCCACATCAATCATCTCTTCCTCGGTCAGACCGCCCTGCATATGCTCTTCCGCGCTGATCCGGCACCCGACGGCAACACCCGGGCAGGCATATCGGATCTGTTCGGCAACCTCCATGAGGAAACGCTTGCGGTTGCGCCATTCTCCGCCGTACATGTCCGAACGTTTATTGGAGAAAGGGGATAAGAACTGATGCTCGAGATACCCGTGCGGCGCGTGAATCTCTATGGCATCGAACCCGGAGATGACTGCCAGCTGGCAGCTATTGGCAAATTCCTTCTGTTCGCAGTGGATCTCTTCTATGGACATCTCCCGCGTCATTTGCCCCGTCATATAGTATCTTGAAAATTCCATAACAGCATAAAGATCCGAGCAATGGTTGGGCGATTTTTCCGCCGCTATCTCATAGGGCAGACCGGCAGTCGCAGCCGGGGCCAGCTTATGGTGATCATAGGAATGACCTTGCCTGCCGAAACCAATCGTCATTTGAGCCGCTATTCTGGATCCAAAATAGTGAATTCTGTCGGTCAGGTTGTTCATTCCAAGCATGTGTCCCTGATGATAGAGATGCGGATTCCTGCCGGCCGGGAACTCTCCTGCCAGCTTGGTGGCCATGATCGCACCTGTTGTGATAAGGCCGGTGCCGCCTTTTGCCCGCGCTCCGAAATAGGCGATATATTGCTCTCCCACTTCACCATGAGCCCCCGATAACGCCTCGTTCATCGGTGCCATGACGATCCGGTTCTTCAGCTCAATCGGACCGATTTTAATCGGTTTAAAAATATGTTCGAAATGTTTCCTGCCTTCTGATTTCCCAGTCATAGCTTACCCCCCTCCAATATTATTTAATTCTTCTTTTTGTCGTATCGATCCCCAAGAGACGGCCAAGGTTGCCGCCGAACATCTTGGCCTTGTCTTCTTCTGTGATAGGAGGATAGCCGTATGCGAGCTGCATGTCTTCCGGTATCTGAAACTCGCGCAGCCCCTTGACAGCATTGGCCACCTGAACGCCGTATCCGGCAAAATCCGTGCCCCAGGTGATGCGGTCCGGACCGACGAAGCGCATAGCTTCGCCAAGAAGGCGGGCAAACTTGCGCGGAGCGGTAATGGCCCAGGGTACGAGCAGGCTCATGCAGATGTAAACATTGGGGTGGCCCAAAGCCACCATGTTAAGAACGTCACTATAGGGATATCCCATGTGAAAGGCATTGATCTTGAGTCCCGGAAAGTCGCGCGCCACATCGTCGAGCTGCTCGGGATGGCAATATTTGCTCTTGCCCGGCGGCACCCAGCAGAATCCCGTATGCATATCCAGCACAATGCCGAACTCCTGCGCCTTTTCATAAAACGGCCAAAGCTCGGGATCATTCATGAAAGTATCCTCGGGCGAATAATATTTGAATATCTTTGCCCCCTTCTCCT
>JASEHT010000186.1 GCA_030018675.1 Smithella sp. | reverse complement strand
GTTAACCGATTGCTGTGAGGAAATTCAGGCGATCATCGAAGATAAAAAATGTGACGCCCCGCCGGAAAAAATCGTTCAGCTTAATGAGATAAAAACACTGGTCTCCGAATCAGGCAGTCGTGCCCTGAACATGATTCGCGACATCGAAACAATGTCCCATCAATGCGGCGACTTTACCAATGTTGAATACGATTTTCTTTTCGACAAAGCCTCCAACCTGCTTTCCATCGGTTATAATGTCAGCAATACCCGTCGCGATACGAGTTATTATGATTTGCTTGCAGGCGAAGCAAGACTGAGTAATTTTGTGGGCATCGCGCAGGGGAAACTCCCGCAGGACAGCTGGTTCGCTCTGGGAAGGCTGCTGACCACCACACCGGCGAAAAAACCCGTGCTGGTTTCGTGGAGCGGCTCCATGTTCGAATATCTGATGCCCCTTCTGGTCATGCCTTCCTATGAGGATTCTCTTCTTGACGAAACTTACAAAGCCGCGGTCGGCATGCAAATCGACTATGGCAGGAAACGTTCCGTTCCCTGGGGTATTTCGGAGTCGGGATATTACGCATTCGACAGTCACCTCAATTATCAGTATCGGGCATTCGGCGTTCCCGGACTGGGATTGAAGCGCGGCCTCTCCGAAGACCTGGTTATCGCGCCCTACGCGTCCGCGCTGGCTTTGATGGTAGAACCTGAAAAAGCCTGCCTCAATCTGGAAAAACTGGCCGCTCAGGAAACACAGGGCCGATTCGGATTTTACGAAGCCATCGACTTTACGCCGTCGCGCCTGACGCATGGCCAACCGAGAGCCGTGGTTCAATCGCACATGGCGCATCACCAGGGCATGACGCTGCTCGCCCTGGCTTACCTGCTGCTGGACAAACCGATGCAGAAGCGGTTTGAGTCGGAACCGTTATTCCAGTCCACTTTACTATTGCTTCAGGAAATGGTTCCCAAAGCCATCGCTTTCTACGCATCGTCGGACGACCTGGTCAGCGTGCAAAAAGAACCGGAAATGGTGGAAACACCCGTGCGTGTTTTCAACACCGCGGATACCGCTATTCCGGAGATACAACTGTTGTCCAACGGCAGATATCACATCATGCTGACCAATTCCGGCGCCGGTTACAGCCGCTGGAAGGATATCGCCATTACCCGTTTCCGAGAAGATGTCACCTGTGACAATCACGGCATATTCTGTTACTTAAGCGACGTGAAAACGGGCGATATATGGTCAACGACTTATCAGCCTACGCTCGGGCAGCCGCGAAATTACGAAGCCATTTTTTCAGACGGCCGCGTTGAGTTCCGTCGACGAGATCATGATTGTGACGTGCATACGCAAATTGTCGTTTCTCCGGAGGACGATATTGAACTCCGCCGTGTCAAAATCACCAATCAGTCCCGGACGCGCAAAACCCTGGACATCACCAGCTACGCGGAAGTGGTGATCACAAATCCTGCAGCCGATAAAATTCATCCCGCGTTTTCCAATCTTTTTGTCCAGACGGAAATTATTGAACAGCGCCGCGCGCTTCTTTGCACCCGCAGACCCCGATCAGAAGGCGAGAAGAATCCCTGGATGTTTCACCTGATGGCCGTGCATGGAAAGGATATTGAACAGGTTTCCTATGAAACGGACCGGTCCCGTTTTATCGGACGCGGAAACACATTGGTTGATCCGGAGGCCATGAGAGCTCCTTCCAATCTTTTCGGAACGCTATCGGACAGTCAGGGGTCTGTTTTGGATCCGATTGTCGCCATACGATCCAGAATCACCCTCGATCCGGAAAAATCCGCTTCCATTGATATGGTGTTCGGCATCGGCAATACACGGGATGATGCCATGAACCTTATCGATAAATATCAGGACCGGCGTATCGCCGACCGTGTTTTCGAGATGGCCTGGACGCAAAGCCAGGTGCTTCTGCGGCAGATTAACGCCACGGAAGCGGACTCGCAACTTTATTCGCATATTGCGAGTTGTCTCATTTATCCGAATGATTCCATGAGAGCCGCCGCCAGCATTATCAAAGAAAACCGCCGCGGGCAATCCGGTCTCTGGGGTTACGCGATATCCGGCGATTTGCCCATTGTCCTCTTGAAGATTTCCGACCCGAACCATATCGAACTGGCTCGCCAATTGATTCAGGCTCATACATACTGGAGGCTCAAGGGACTCGCCGTTGATCTTGTTATCTGGAATGAAGATTTTGCCGGCTACAGACAGCTTCTGCACGATCAAATCATGGGGCTTGTTTCGTCCGGTTTCGTCACCGATCTCAAAGACCAGCCCGGCGGTATATTTGTCCGGTCCGTCGAACAAATATCAGAAGAAGACCGCATCCTGATTCAGACCGTCGCGCATGTGATTATATCCGGCAACAAGGGGAAACTGACCAATCAGGTCAAACAACGGGGCGGCCTGAAAATATCGGTGCCGCGCCTGATACCCAGCCGCACGCAACGTCCTGCGCCTGTTCCCGTGGCGGCGCCGCCGCGTCACGACCTGCTGTTCTTTAACGGCTTGGGCGGCTTCGATCCCTCCGAACGCGAATATGTTATCGCAACATCGCGGACGCAGATTACGCCGGCGCCCTGGATCAATGTTCTCGCCAATCCTGTTTTCGGCACGATTGTTTCCGAAAGCGGCGCATCCTATACTTGGGCGGAAAATGCTCACGAATTGCGGCTCACGCCATGGCATAATGATCCGGTATGCGACCGTACAGGAGAAGCTTTTTATATCCGCGATGATGAACGCGGTCATTTCTGGTCGCCGATGCCCCTGCCCAGACGGGGGTTCGAACCTTACACCACCCGTCACGGTTTCGGTTACAGTATTTTCGAGCATACGGAACGTTTAATCCAGTCCAAAATCATTATTTATACCGCCCTTGATGCGCCGGTTAAATTTATCGTGCTGAAGATAAAAAACATTACCGGAAGAAAACGCCGTGTTTCTGTCACCGGTTACACCGAATGGGTTTTAGGCGATATCAGATCAAAAACCGCCATGCATGTCATTACCGAATTGGACCATCAAAGTAACGCCATTCTGGCGCGAAACCCCTATAACGCGGAATTCCCCGGTCGGGTCGCTTTCTTCAACACCAACGCGACGACAAGAACCGTGACCTGTAACCGCACGGAATTTCTGGGACGCAATGGAACGCTGCATGATCCCGCGGTTCTGAAACGTCAGCATCTTTCGGGAAAGACCGGCGCCGGTCTGGATCCCTGCGCCGCCATTCAGGTGCCTTTGGAACTCGCCGATGGAGAGGAAAGGGAAATCGTCTTTACGCTCGGCATGGAAAAAAGTGCGAGTGAAGCAAAAAAGCTGGCTCAGTTCTTCAGCAATTCTGGCATGGCGGCTGAAGCTTTGAAGGCCGTGAAAAAATACTGGTCCAATATTGTTGACGCCGTACAAATCCAAACCCCCGATCCATCGCTGAACATGCTGGCCAATGGATGGCTGTTGTATCAGACGCTGGCCTGCCGTCTCTGGGGCCGGACAGGATACTACCAATCCGGCGGCGCATTCGGTTTCAGAGATCAACTGCAGGATGTGATGGCTTTGGTTCACGCGGAACCGCATTTTGCCCGCGAGCAGATACTGCTGGCCGCCTCCCGCCAGTTCGAGGAAGGAGACGTTCAACACTGGTGGCATCCGCCTCTGGGACGCGGCGTGCGCACACAATGCTCCGACGATTATCTCTGGCTGCCCCTGACAACCTGCTCCTACATATCAAAAACCGGCGACGGGAACATACTGGAGGAATCCGTTCCATTCCTCACCGGCCGTCATGTAAATAGTGAAGAAGATTCTTATTATGATCTGCCGGCAAAATCTCCGATCAAGGCGAATCTCTACGAACACTGCGTCAGGGCAATCAAAAGAGGCTTGCGTTGGGGTGAACACGGATTGCCGCTCATGGGCTCCGGAGACTGGAATGACGGCATGAACTTGGTCGGCATCAAGGGAAAGGGCGAAAGCGTCTGGCTGGGTTTCTTCCTTTACGACGTGCTCACGCAGTTTGCCGGCATCGCCTCCTTGCGTGGTGATGCGTCCTTTGCGGAACAATGCAGCAAAGAGGCCCTGCAACTGCGCCTGAACATCGAGCAGCACGGTTGGGACGGTCTGTGGTACCGGCGCGCCTTCTTTGACAACGGTATGGTTCTCGGGTCGGCGAAAAATCAGGAATGCCGGATTGATTCCATTGCCCAGAGCTGGTCGGTTATCTCCGGCGCGGGAAACGACGATCATTCCCGCATTGCCATGGACTCGCTCAATCAACATCTTGTTCGCAGCGATATCGGCATCGTTCAACTCCTGCATCCGCCGTTTGACAAGTCCGATATGAATCCGGGATACATCAAGGGGTATGTCCCCGGCGTGAGAGAAAACGGCGGCCAATACACCCACAGCGCCGTATGGGCGGCCATGGCCTTCTCTATGCTGAAAGATGAGCATCGCGCATGGGAAATTTTGACGATTATCAATCCGTTGAATCACGCTATGTCTCCGGAGGAGGTCGCAAGATATAAGGTTGAACCGTATGTGATGGCCGCCGACGTTTACGCTATCGATCCGCACACGGGACGCGGCGGGTGGACATGGTACACCGGCGCGGCCGGCTGGATGTACCGGCTGATTTTGGAATATTTGCTGGGATTAAAGCGTGAAGGCGACACGCTGAGTTTTGATCCCTGCCTCCCTCCAGACTGGGATGGATTCAGCGTTCGCTATCGTTACAAAGCTTCTGTTTATGACATTTCCTTCAAACGCTCTCGCAAAGAAAAAAAGGAGATCAGCGTAACCGTTGACGGTAACGAGCAGGAAAACAAAACCGTTGCTCTTGTTGACGACGGAGTCGATCACAAGGTTGCCGTGATCATTTGACATCTAACCTTTTCTAAAAAATAAGGATGCAGGCGTCACCGTGTTTCCTCTGTAAGCAAATAAAAATAAT
>JASEHT010000185.1:4536-4988 GCA_030018675.1 Smithella sp. | reverse complement strand
AAGAGGAAAATGCAACAGCAACCGCCTGACCTTCAACCATTAAAGAAATACCTACACCTTGCTTCAGAAATTCAAAAGCGTTATTCCAAAAATTGTTGGGGACTACACTGCCGTTTGTTTCATTAAATAGATATTTATCAACATTACAAAAAATGTAATCATTAAAATTGACCTTATTTCTAAACTGACCGAATATCCGATGATTGAACTTAAAGTTAACACGCTGGTGCTTAACAACAGCACTGCCAGAATTGTCTTGATCTTGAGCACTATCAAAGATTCGCATCTTATCTCCTATAACATCATCAATTTTATCTTCGAGATCAGATGGGTAAATCTGCAGCCACTCACCTTTTTTTCTACCATTGCAATCTAATAAATGATTTTTTACCGCAGATTGTAAAAATTCATCACTGACATTCCCATAAAGCAATGACATACCATATGGATGG
>JASEHT010000185.1:0-4526 GCA_030018675.1 Smithella sp. | reverse complement strand
AACAACAGATCTGGCAAAAAGATTGTTAAAGGTAACTTCTTTTAGCAGAGGAATTGCGAGCATGTAATCATTTCGGGGCAATAATTTCATTTTTTGTTCTCAATGGATGCAGTGGTGATGCTTATGCACAACGACGACATCAGCCGGAGCGTAGCGATCTGCTGTATTTCTGTTGTTGGGCTTATTTTAATCCCAGCCGTCGAAAGTTGTATTGGACTTCGTCAATAAATCTGTGACGGACACACCAATTATTAGTCCGACTGTTGTTAAATCAATTTTTTGTAGTCCTTCTATCCAGATTTTTTTCATGGAATCTCGAAGCAATGGGTCGCTCATTTTTTCAAAGTCATAAGAAAAGTTATCCTTCTTAAACATTTCGTTTAGATTATGAACAATTAAACTGTTGGCTTTCAAGCAGGACAGGGACTCGAGATGTATAATGTCAATTTGCCTAAATTTTATATTTTGATATGGCTTTAGAAGTGCAATTAACCAATTGTCAAACCAATCTTGAAAGTTTGTTTCGTTAATACCTTCTGGTGGGTATGGATTGGGTCTAATCGCGTAGAAACTAACTGCTAATCCCAATGTCATTAACTGATTTACAGTTGCATACGAAATTGCGTCACAAGCCATCTTAGAGGCCAAAGCAAGAATTGATTCTGGTTCTGATTTTAGTCTTTCAGAAACTAATCTAGCAAGGATTATGTGTTTGTCCTTGCTCTCAGTCTGCGCAGAAGTCAATAGTGCTTTTTGGAGTAATGCTGAAAAGTCAGGGTGATCTTGGGCAGATTCAATTTTTTCTTTGGAAAGTTGTTTCGATTCTTCAAGTTGTTTTACCTTCTGGGCAAGTTCATTCAGAAATTCCATTGTGTTTTCTGTTGCCTTCTTTTGTACCACTTCCTTGTGGTCTTTAAAGTAAGTCTGAATCCATTTTTCACCTGAATCCCAAGCCTTTTCAACAAATTTTCCTGCTGCTCCGCCAACTGCAGCACTCAATGCTATAATTGTCATTGGTTCCATATGAATTTACCTCTTAATGTGCACAATGTTTGAATTCGCCGGACTGCGGGGCTTTTAGCGCAGATCCGGTGCAATGATGGAGTGGGCATTACCTTCATCCGATATTTACCGTGTAGCCCGCACCATCTTTGAGATCATATGGGCCATACCATTCACCTCCCACTTCAAGATTCACTGTATAGTGGTCGTCACTAGCGGTCTCGAAGCTAGCATGACCATCTTCGTCGGTAAATTCTTGAAAATCCAGGGACACCATACTAGTTTTTATCTTTCCCCGGCCTTCCACCTTTTCTTGGGACTAAAATCCTGTTTAACTTGTTCTTCCAATGTCCAATAAAATGAATACTTCTTACGATCAATAAAACAAATTTTCTCTCAACCCCGATTTTTTAATTATTGGACTGGATTTGCCAGGTTCTTTGAACTTATGGTTGCTTGTATCTCACAGGGCAGGCCTGTTGTCAATAATTAATCTGTTATATCCATTACTTCGGCGGGAGTATCAGGCAGCGGATTCTCAGGGTAAAAAATTCAGAATAATTTAAATATAAGTTTGACAGTTATTATGGATTTGGATAAAGACTGATAGTCATATTTTGTGTTTGTTGAGGGCATAAGCAAAAACAAGTATGAATGGCAGTAAATGAACAGCGGCTTGAAAAGGATCAAGGTCTTGCAAGCGGTGGGCATGAAGACGGATCAAGAAAGAAAGCTGTGAATCTTATACGTAAAGGGATTCGTTTCATTTTGTGCCTTTAATTTTCAATAGGAGGAATTCAATATGGCACACAGTAATTGGTTGTATCAGACGCGGGACATCATGTTCCAGATCAAAGAATGGCTCGGCGTGGATAAGCTCTTGAGCCTTGATGCTTACAAAGAATACTACGGGATGGACGACATCAACAGTTTCCTCGATGTCAACTTTAAAGTCTGCCGCGACGTGATGTGTCCGGCCAACAAAGACGCCGATGAACCTGGCGCGAAATTTGTGGGCGGCAATGAACATGCGGTGGTGACTCCCGACTCTTTCAAGAATGTATATAAAACCGTGATGGATGCGGAACTCGGTCCCCAGTTCGGTTACCGCGGCGAAGGCAAAATACCGCTGTGCTGGTATGCGCCGATTCTGGAGATGCAGTCCGCCGCGTCGCCGTCGATCGTCATGTTCTGGTGTCTGACGCAGGGCGCGATCACCGTGCTTCATGAATTCGCCACACAAAAACAGCAGGACCTGTTCATCCCCAAACTGCGCACAGGTGAATGGGGCGGCACCATGGGGCTTACCGAACCGGGCGCAGGCTCCGAAGTCGGCGCGGTGCAGAGCAAGGCGTTTCCCACCGACACGCCCGGCAAGTATAAGCTCACCGGAACGAAATGCTTCATCTCTTCGGGTGACCATGACCTGGCGGAAAATATCATCCATTTGATGCTGGCCAAGACGCCGGGCGCCAAGGAAGGCACCGCGGGCATATCGCTTTTCATCGTGCCAAAGTTCTGGGTCAACGACGACGGCTCTGTGGGTGCCTGGAATGACGTCACCACCATGGGGATTGAGCACAAACTGGGCATTCACGGTTCTACGACCGCCACTCTGTCCATGGGCGAAAACGATAACTGCTACGGCTGGATGGTCGGTGAGGCCGAAGTGGTAGACGGACGCGGCATCGGCATGAAGCAGATGTTTGCCTACATGAACGAAGAACGTCTGAATACCGGATTATTCTCTCTGGGATGCATTGGCTCCGCCTATTACTCCGCTCTGGATTATACCAAAATCCGGGTGCAGAGCAAACATTCCACCAATCCCAAGGGCCCCAGTGTCCGGATCATCGAACACGAAGATGTCCGCCGCATGCTGTTGTCCCAGAAGTCCATTCTGGAGGCTTGCCGGGCGCTCATTTACAAATCCTATCTCTACCGCGACCTGGCCGTAGACGCCGCCACGCCGGAAGAGCGGGAATATTATGATGATATGTTTGCGATCAACAACCCCATGTGCAAAGCCTATACATCCGATATGGCAAGGCTTGCCACCGGGGACGCGATCAACTGCCTTGGCGGCTACGGCTTCACGGAAGAGTATGCACCGGCGGAACTGTACCGGGATGTTGTGATTTATGGAATCTGGGAAGGCACCAACTTCATCCAGGCGCAGGATTATACCGGCCGCAAGTTCACCATGAAGGAAGGCGCGCCCTTCAAAAAGTGGGTGGCCCAAATCGACGAATTCGTCGCCGGCAAGAAGACGGACGAATTCGCGGCGGAATTCGCGATGATGGCGGAAGCCATGGCGGCTTTCAAAGAGATCATCGACATGAATGACGCCTGGACGAAGGGCGACAAGCAGATGAAACAACTATTCGCCACCCGGACCCTGCATGCAGGCGCCAGAGTTTACTGTGGCATGCTGCTGCTCGACCAGGCGCTTCTGGCGGCGGCAAAGATGAAAGAGAAGGGCGAAATCGACGCCGATTTCTACAAGGGAAAAATTGCCACGGCCCGTTTCTATGTCATGAATCATGTTCCCGATATCTTCGGATATCTCAAATCAATGAAGTTCGGTGACCGCAGCGCGATCGATATCCCCGAAGAAAGCTTCATGTAGGGCGAACGCACCCTACTGAAGGGCGTGAAGACAAGAAAATTGTTGGGTATGAGATAAATCGTTTAAAGAATTGCGATAAATTTAAGGCAGGATCGGAATCGATCCTGCCTTCTTATTTAAGCACCTCTTTCTGTCATCCCCCAAAAGTAACTTTTAATGAATATGCAAGCTTTCAATTTAACAAACACCATTCACACTTGGCGATAAACTTGGTTGTCATGAAATGCATTTTGAAAATAAGATTGACACACAACATCATTCCTCATATGAACGTTTTGAGAAAAATGAAGTTCTTTTCATGAAGAATATCAATTCTCTTTATGTTTAATATACAATCCTATTTAAAGGTACATTTCACTGCATTATTCTTTGCCTGAAAATGTAATGGCCTTGAATGTTCACTAAACTTCTTGCCCGCAGCATATTTAGCCTGACTGGCTGGAAATATAAAAACAATTTGCCGGCAGATATTAAGCAATGCGTTATGATTGCAGCGCCCCATACCACTAACTGGGATTTTCTTTATACCCGCGTAGCCTTTCTTTTAATGGACATTCCTGTCAGGATCACTATTAAAAAGAGTTACATGCGCTTTCCTTATGGTTCTTTTGCCCGCGCTCTGGGTTGTATCGGCGTTGATCGTCGTCCTAAAAAAGAAGGTGAGGAACGGCCCAGTATGGTGCAGGCGATGGTTGCTTTGTTTAAAGACTATGATAATTTAGTCATGCTCGTGACACCTGAAGGCACACGCTCTTTGCGTACCAAATGGAAAACCGGTTTTTATCATATTGCTGTTTTAGCAAACGTTCCTGTGGCATTAGGCTATTTGGATTATAAGAAGAAGGAAGCAGGGGTAGGTAAAGTGGTTTATCCCAGTGGCGACATGAAAAAAGAC
>JASEHT010000184.1 GCA_030018675.1 Smithella sp. | reverse complement strand
CCATAATTCTCAACATGATTTCCTATAACAAAACCGGTAACTTTGTCAATGAAATATAAACCAACAACGCCGGAAATAATAATGAAAATTCAAAGAATTAAAAGATTTATTCGCGGTTTGATAAGTTTATACCGTCATCATTTGATGGTAATTGGTCTATTTTCGATTCCGGCGTAGAAAACGATGATTTCCGCCGTCTCTGTTCCCTCGTTTTTCCCATAATGTTTTTTATTCACCAGTTCCACGATCGAATCCCCGGCTTTTAGATGCAATATCTTCCCGTCTTCAGCCACAACCGTAAGTTCGCCTTTGAGCAAAACGCCCGCGTTGATAACCGGATGATAATGCATGTCCAGTTCCGCACCTGCGGGGATTTTAATCCTTAAAATAGTCACTTCCGGCTGACCCTGAGGATAGTACGGAAGATATTCCCCGTCCCAGCTTTTTGCTGATTTCGCCAGTTGTTCAACTGCTACGGTATTTAAATGACCGGCGCAGGCGGCTATGCATAAAAAAGATGTCAGACAAATTCCCAAATAAATCTTTCTCAATAGGATATCTCCCTTGCCAAGCTGGCATGATAATTTAGTTTTTTATGCCTTGTAAACGTTTCGCAAGTACCATCTCCGCCCCAACCATTTTTGATGATGCCAGGCTATCGTCGGTAGAAAACCTCTGCTGCGCAGCCAATATCGACCGGGAATGTTTTCCGTATTTTTCTTCGCTATCGGTGATATTTCAGCGCAGACAATCCCTTCCCCGTCTTCCGGGCTGCGATGCGCGATCAACTTGCCATCAGCATCCACGATGGCCGCGTTTCCCTCAAAAAAGCCCTTGTACGGTATCGGCATACCGGGCATCGGGCATTCGATCTCGCCGCAATGAGAGGCATGAATAATCGGCACGCCGATAAGACGCGCGTTATCCCGTACGACGGCCAGAGAAGTAAGTCTATTGGCCGGCTCCCACATTTTTTGAAGAAAGCGCGGGAAATTTGTCGGTATGCTCCACCAGCACGAACCGCCGATAATGACATCGACCTTGCCTGACAACCTCCGGGCGGTAACCGTTCTCATGAACTCCCAGCAGACAGCCGCGCCGATTCTGACATTCTGATGAGCGCCCAGCACCCCGATATCATCCGATGGCCCGCCTTCATAAAAATAGTTTTCCCACATCGTGGGCAGATCTTTATCATGCTGACCGATAAGTTTGCCGTCTGCATAACATTGATAACGGTTGCGCACACCGCCGTCCGTCACGCGGCATAAAAAAGAGCCGCCGATCAAAACATGGTGTTTCGCGGAGAAGTCGCGCAGGAATATCGCTGCTTTTCCGTCAGGAGATTGTATCGCGGAAGCGATTTTTTTATTCCAGCTTACACCGGTGTTGAAAAATTCCGGCAAGGCAATCCAATGCGCCCCTTCTTTTACCGCCTGTAGTGCCAGACGTTCACAACTGGCAATATTTGCGTCCGAATCGGCAATTTTTGTTGCCAGTTGAATTGCTGCCGCTTTAATTTTCATTCTCAAAAGAATCCTTTCTATTATTTATTGTAAGGAGTTATTCATTTTTGAGTTTGGCGTAAATTTCATCATGCAGTGGAGTGGGAACGCCTGATTCTCTACCCGCTTTACAAATGTAAGCCGTCAGTGCGTCGATTTCCGTCTGCCGGCCTTTTTCAAAATCCAGTTGCATTGATGTTTTTGAATGATAGCCGAAACTTCCTATCATTTCCATCGCTTTATCAACGGCTTCTTCAGATAAAATAACATTTTGCGTTTTGGCTACCGCAACGACTTCCAGCATCATATCCCTAGCTTTTTTACGAAGAAAAGAGTCTTCCCAGATGCCGCCGTAGGTTTTCCCCGTAGCGGACGTCAGTGAACCCAGCGGACACATCAACAGAAACTTTGTCCACAACACTTCGGAGATTTTATCCGTTAATACTGCGTTAATTTTTGCCTGTAGTAAGATATCCAGAATGGGTGAATATTTTTTCGCCGATTCGGAATCATCCGTTCCGAAGGTCAGCTTGCAGGAACCGCCCTCCTGCCGGATAACGCCGGGGTTTTCAATGTGGGAAATGATATACACGCTGCCGCCGATGATATCCGCATGCGGTAAGATAGTTCCAAGCCTCCGGGCGCTGTTTACGCCATTGAGCAACGGAATCACCACGGTGTTTTTACGGATGCAGGCGCTGAATGCTTGAGCGGCGTTTTCCAGCGCATAACTTTTGGTGCAAAAAAACACCAAATCAAAAATTCCGGCTTTCGTTGGATTATCTGTTGCCATACCGGGATGCGCTGTATAATCACCTTCAGCCGTAAATAATTGCAAACCATTTTGCCGAATGGCTTTTAAATGCTCGCCACGGGCGATAAAGACAATTTCATGCTCATCCGAATTTGCATATTCACGAGCCAGTTTCCCGCCGAAATATCCCCCTACCCCGCCTATGCCGATTATGCCGATTCTCAAAGACATTCTCCAATTTATATTGTATTTCACAACTATATCGCCCAACTGTTTTAGTCAAGCTTTCTAAGGATTGTCACAATTTAATGCCATTCAGAATAATTTTCTTGACGATTTCATCTTCTTACGAATATATTGTCGTCAATTCTCACCCACTTTATATTTTACAAGGAGACCCATCATGAAGATTCGTTCATTTGTCCGTGTCTTAAGATTCCATCTTTTTATATCATTAATCATTATCCTTTTAATGATGCTCGGCGGCTGCACGTCTGTTCTCGACAACACTTTCAAAAAAGCGCTACCGCCCATGGAAGGCGAACAGATTGTATCCGGATTATCTGAAAAGGTAACCGTCAAACGCGACGATCTGGGCATACCGCTGATCGAGGCTTCCAATATGGACGATCTTATCTTTGCCATGGGCTACGTCAGCGCCTATGACCGCTTTACCCAGATGGAAGGTTTCCGTCTTGTCGGCAAGGGCAGGCTTTCCGAACTCATCGGCAAGGCAACTTTAGAAATGGATATTTATGTGCGAGCCTTAAATCTTAATCAAGCGGCGCAAACTATTTACAATTCGGCATCTCCCGAACTCAAGAGAATCCTGCAAATTTACAGCAACGGCGTCAATGCTTATCTGGAAAACGCTCCGCTTCCGATGACCATCAAGATGTCCGGCCACAAACCGGAAAAATGGCAACCGATTGATTCTGTCTACGTGTTTCTTGTGTTGACGCTTGGGCTTAGTCAAAACCTTCATGAAGAAATCAATATGCTCAACGTCGCCCAGGTTATCGATCCTGACGTGATGGCCTGGTTGTTCCCCATCTATCCCGATGAACCGCTCCCCTTTGAAGAAATGAAAAAATTGAAAGGCATAAATCTGAACTCCGCGTCTCGGGATATTGAACACCTCAGCAAAATAGCGAATCTGACAAACAAGCTGCTCATTCCGGCCTCTGCGGCATCCAACAACTGGGTTGTTTCGGGAAAACTGACAAAATCAGGCAAGCCGATTCTGGCCAACGATACGCACCTGCCGCTGACCATGCCGTCCATCTGGCATATGATGCACCTGAAATGTCCCGAAGTCGAAGGAGCAGGTATCGCGATTGCGGGCGTGCCGGGAATTATCGCCGGATACAACGGTCACATTGCTGTGGGAATGACCATGGTCATGGCCGACAATCAGGATTTGTTTATCGAAAAACTCAAACAGGAAAACGACGGCCTTTACTATCTTTACAAAGATCAGTGGCTTAAGGCGGCAAGCAGGGAAGAAACCTTTCGCGTCAAAGGCCGGAAAGAAGTTGTTACCCGAACATTCCATGAAACGAGAAACGGCGTGCTCCTGAATAACGCCCTGACCGACAAGCCGCGTCATGACCTTGTTCCCATGCCTCTGAAACACTCGTTGGGCATCGCTTTGAGCTGGGCGGGCAATGAACCGGATAAAACCATGGACGCCTTTTTTAATGTGATGCTCGCCAAATCGGTTGACGATATTCTCAAATTCGCGGCGCATGATACGTCCATCATTCCGCTGAATCTGGTCATGGCCGACAAAACCGACATCGCCTGGCAGGTGACGGGACGCTACCCTCTGCGCAAAAAAGGACGCGGCCTTACGCCTTCGCCGGGATGGACGGGAGAATACGGCTGGGATGGATACCTCGATCCCTCACATCATCCGTCTGCCAGGAATCCCGAGAAAGGATATATCGGTACCGCCAATAACAGAACCGTACCGGCTGATTTCCCATACATCCTTTCCTCGTCGTGGTACTATCCGGACAGGGCCGAGCGTATCGACCAGATGATGAACAACGTGAAAAATTACACGGTGGAAGATGCCAAAGCCATGCAACTGGATGTGTATTCGCTTTTTGTCAACGTCATCAAGTCCGCTTTGCTGGAAGAAGACACCCTGCAAAAGATGAGGTCTGTCTGGGAGGCTTCCGGCAAACTTCAGGAAGCGGAAAAAGCTATTGCTCTAATCAGAAACTTTGACGGTTTTATGCGCGTGGATTCCGCAGGCGCGGCTTTCAGCGGCGCGTTCCTGTTTTCTTTAAGCGATAATCTTTTTGCCGATGAAATGGGAGGAACTGAATCGCAGGCATACAAATCTCTCCTGGAAACATTTCTTCTGGCTTATTCGGGACTGCACGATCACTTGACGGAAAGAGGCAAACAAAGTCCTTTCTGGGATGATGTCACCACGCCGGAAAAAGAAGAACGTCATCAGATTCTGGCGAAGACGGTACTCGATGCGATAGCCCTTCTGGAGAAACGCTGCGGTAAAAATCCCGAAAAATGGCAGTGGGGAAAACTGCATACCTATCACTGGAAAACCGACGCCACGTTGTTTTCCGATTACATGGATTTCACGGACAAGACCGGCATGAAGATTCTTGGCGGATATTTCGACAGAGGCCCCTATCCCGCCCCGGGCGACCACACAACCCTTAACGTATCGGCCTATTATCCGGGAAAACATTTTGATACCTG
>JASEHT010000183.1 GCA_030018675.1 Smithella sp. | reverse complement strand
CCCGCGTGCACATTATTCGCCAGCCGAATCAAGGTTGTGCGGTCGCCCGCAACACGGGCATTGCCTCCTCAACGGGAAGCCGGCTGGCCTTCCTCGACGCCGATGATATCTGGCTGCCGGAAAAACTGGCTCTTCAGTCCGATTATCTCAAACAGCATCCGTCGTGTCTGGCCGTCTTCGGCATGGCGGAAAACTTTTTCAGCCCGGAGCTGGATTCAGAACAGCGCTCACGGCTTTATTGTCCAGCCGGTCGAATGAGCGGTATCTGCGCCGGCGCAATGCTGATCAGACGTGATACTTTTTTTCAAGTAGGCGAATTTAATCCCTCCATGAGGCTGTCGCAGTTTATTGAATGGTTCACGCGATTTTCGGAGGCGGGAATGGAATATCACGTTTTACCGGATTTGGTGATGCGCCGAAGAGTGCATTTGAATAACACCACAGCGGTCAGGCGGGAAGACGTTCACGCGAACTATCTTAAAATCGCCCGGTCCAGAATTCTTCGTTCAAAAAAAAAATAAGAGCGCCGGTTTGTGTTTTTGTTCATGCGCCTTCCGGCAAAGGATAAACTCCTGACCGCATTCATGATATGATGAAAATTCCGTTCAGTCTTATATCGGTTGATGAAGCCCCCACCAGTATTTTGTAATCCCGCTTTTCAACACGCCATTTTTTGCGTTCGACATCATAATAGGAACATTCATCAACTGGGATTTCCATGTCAACGCGCCGCTGTTCCCCCGGTTTCAGATATACTTTCCTGAAGGCTTTGAGTTCTTTCATCACGCGCGGATTCTGAGCTGAATGATCGCCTCCGATATAAACCTGAGCCGTTTCATATCCGGAACGACTGCCGATATTTTTGAGAACAAACGACAGTTTTAATATTTCTCCGGCGTGCAGATGTTGATTTTCAATCAAGAAATCACTGTACGCGAAAGCGGTATAACTCAAACCATGACCGAAAGAAAATTGCGGGGACATTCCTTTCATGTCGTAGAAGCGGTAATCGTGCCAGAAATCATAAACCACCTCGTTGGAAACATTGTCAAAAGCAGGCAACTGCGCGGTTGTCTTGGGAAAGGAAACAGGAAGCCTGCCGGACGGATTTTCGTCGCCGAATAGAATATCGGCAATCGCCCGTCCTCCCTGCATGCCGGGATACCAGGCCATGAGAACCGAAGGCACATCGTTAATCCATGAAGAGATGCTGATCGCGCTGCCGCCGATCAGCACAACGGCGCACACGGCATTGACGGCCGCGACATCTCGGATGAGTTTTTCCTTGTCCGGAGCGAGTTCCAGTTTCGTCCTGTCTCCCCCGCCCAAAAAAGGGAAATACTCTCCTTCATCCCGTCTGGTGAGTCCCTCCACGATGACCACCGCGTCGGCTTGTCGGGCCAGTTGCAGAGCTTTTTTCCCGCCGCCGGCAGTGACAACCTTCACGTGCGGACCCACCAACTTTCGGATACCCGCCAGCGGCGTAATAAACCACGGCGGCCTGACGTCGGTGCTTCCCCGGCTGCCGAGATTATCCCGGTCGGCCAGCGAACCGACAACGGCAATTGTCTTTATCCTGCTTCTGTCAAAAGGCAGAACCTCTTTTTCGTTTTTGAGCAGCACCACGCTTTTTCTGGCCGATTCGAGCGCGAGATCAGCGTGGGACTTCCGGTCGACGTTGATTTTCCCGGGGGATTTATTCCCCGTAAACCCGAATTTCATTTTCATACGAAGAATACGTCTCGTCGCTTCATCGATCATTTCATTCGTGATCTCGCCTTTCTTCAATGCCCGTTTTATTTTGAAGGGAAGGAAATAATATCCTTGCGGCATTTCCACATCCAAGCCGGCTTTGATGGAATTGACCGTGCTTCTGCATCCGAGAAACCAGTCCGAAATAACAAACCCTTTAAAATCCCATTCCCCTTTGAGAATGTCTTTCAGCAGGTGTTCATTCTCTCCGCAGTAGTCTCCATTGACACGGTTATAGGCCGACATGACAACCGCGGCCCCGGCATCAAGGCATGTCCTGAAATGGGGAAGATAGATTTCGCGCAATGTTCTTTCATCGATTTTCACACTGACTCTGAAACGGGAATTTTCGATATTGTTGCAGGCGAAATGCTTCACCACCGGCATAACAAATTCCGCCAATCCCTTCACCAGTCCGGCGCCGAGTTTTCCGACATGCACGGAATCGGCGCCGTAAGTTTCCTGCGCCCTTCCCCAGGCCGGATGACTGAGCAAATTGATGCACACGGCGCCGCAGGCATTAGCGCCAATCTCGAGCGCTTCCATTCCGATGGCCCTTCCGATCCGGTATTCCAGTTCAGGATCCCAGCACGCGCCTCTGCCGATAGTCGCGGGAAAGCACGTTTTGCGGGAATGAACAATCCCGCGGGGTCCGTCGCTGAAAACAAAAGGCGGGATGCCCAGCCTTTTTACGCCTTTGGTTTTAAAAGGACCGAATAATCCATAGGTGAACGGTGCGAGCCCTTGCAGGCCGAAGATTCCCCGCATCTGACCCAGTTTTTCGTTCAGAGACATTCGCGAAAGAATGTCTTCTATCTTTTTTTCCATCGTGTTATTCCGGTTTTCATTCTCTTTCTGCATAAAAAGTTTCCTTTGAGGAGATATTAACGGATCGATTTTTCCAGCCTCGCGTAGCGCTCAAGAAGACATTGTACGGCAGTGGAATTCAAATTATCAGGGAAGCATTCCTCCATTTCTCTGCCTTGCACGTACTTAATTGCGGCTTCTCCATAGGACAGCCCGTTAAGATGTTTGGCCCCACTTACGGCACAACCCATCGGAGCGGCATAAACCGCATTATCCACGCAGAAGATTCCGGCACCGAACACGTCGGCCAGAACCTGCCGCATGAAACGATTCCGGGAACCTCCGCCGACCAGACAGATGGAACGAGTTTGGTTCAGATGCGACGAATGAATTTTCAACGCCAGCGCCTGGGAGACATGCAAAGCCCTGATCTCCGCCCCGGCGTCACCGGCAGTTAATCCGTCATAAACAAAGCCGCTTTTTCTCAAGGGAACCGATTCATCCATCAGATAGGGAAGCATTAAAGGTTCCCGGGGGGAGAGCAACGAGCCGCCCGCAGCGGCGGCATATCTTTGCCAGGCATCATCACCGGATGCCGTGTATCCGTATTTTTCAAAAAAATAATCATGCACCTTCGAGCCGTTGGTAAAGACAGACAACGCCATGGCATGTCCCCGGGTATATCCGAAAATATTGTATTCACACGAATACGATGGAATTATTTTATCCATGACGCCATTGACGGTATAACTGCTTCCCAGAGAAATCACCGATGACCCGCCACAACCCATAAGAATGGCCGGATTGTCCCCTGTCCCGACAAGGACGGCCGTGTCAGGATCCAGGCCGTATTTGGCGGAGAAATAGGCGTTAATCCTGCCAGCCGGGCAATCATAGTGCGTTATGGCGCCCAGTTTCTTCGGCAGGGTCAATGCAACATGCGCCGTATAGTCATCATTTCCCGCATACTGACTGACCCCCGCAATCATTTTCCTGCTCCAGGCCGGCGAATCCATATCGCAGGTATTGAGGTTGGTGCCCCAGCCATCGCCCGTGTCCACCGGAACAAGTCTGCCGCAGAGGACCGACGTGATAAAAGCGCTTAGCAAAAATATGCGTCCCGTGCGAACATATTCATCAGGGCAACTTCTCAGCCACTTCATAATCTGAGCCGCGGGGAAACGTAGTTCCGCGCGGCTCCCTGTTTCCGAAATCACCTTCTCTTTGCCGCCAAGAGCCTCTTCGAGGAAGGCGGTTTCTTTTTCCGTACTACGATCCTCCCAGATCGGCGAGGTCTTTCGCGTAAAGCATTGTCCCAGCTGATCGAGGAGAGAAAAGCCGGGATTCAGTTTCATGATCTTTCTGGAATAATCGTCATCGACATAAACCGTACAATGCTGCATCGCATCCGCTTTAACGGCTCGAATACGGGACACTTCAACATTGCGGTTTTTTAGATGAAGGAAGGCCGCGTCGAGCGCCTCCAGAAACATGCGGGCAGGCGCATGACGGACGGACGCGTCCGGATGAAGCAAAACACCGCCGGACGTGCCGTAGTGCGGAAAAGTGGAATCATAGGAAAATCCTCCCGTGTAAACCACCCCGCCACCCGATACGTCCAGCACAACCATCTTTACCGATTGTGTGCTGAATTCAAGCCCGAGCGAATACATTCAACTTATACCCGCCAACATTTATTATGAATACATATCATCAAAGGCTTTTTGCGCAACCATCACCGCATGCCTCATCATATCCTCCGCCTTCGCGGTATTCCTCTTCTCCAGCAAAGTCCTAAGAGCCGGATAATCGAACTGCCGTGCCGCTTGTTCGCAGGCCTCCCAGCTTAAAATACTCCGGACCACGCGATTGATCGCCTGTTCTTCAGAATCATACGCCCTGGGCTGCATGTCGTGACCTTTCCAGCGCGTAAAACCGGCGGTCTGCAGAAGCGACGCGATGGCGATGTTCATACCGTTGATCCGCGCACCGTGATCGATGTCGTATTTTCCCGGGCCTCCCAAGATGATTCCGTCATTGTATCCCTGACTGTTGATGTGCATATGCACCAGCATGTTGTTATCAATCTCTTCCACCGTGTCATAGACATGATCGAGGCCGATCATTTCCGAATGACCGAACTCCTTGTTGATGCCTTTTCGTTTTATATCCACGCCGTACTCTTCGGCAAGACGCCTCCAGAAAAGGATGGCACTGGCCACCGTGGGAAGCAGCATGGCCGGATGTCCCTCATTCGGCTTCGGTTCAATCGCCATGAAAAGATTTCCCCCGTGCTTTTTTTCCGCCGCGCAGAGAGCAGCAACGTTTTTTTTGAGATTGTTATACATCTCCCTTACGGCGGGGCTGGCCAGATCATAGCCGAATGAGCCGTTCCAGATGACGAACGTCGGCGGTGTATCTTCATCCCAGGCCTTGCGCAGCGG
>JASEHT010000182.1 GCA_030018675.1 Smithella sp. | reverse complement strand
AAAGTTCCGGGCAACACTCAAGCGGTAATTGATCATCGCCCTCATCTGTTTGAAACTCAAAGGACGGAGATGATAATGAAGATTCACACGATCCAGAAGGTTGGCTTTCTTTTCCAGCATGCCCCGAAATTCTTTCTGGGCGAAAATTATAATCTGCAGCAATTTGAATTGATTGGTTTCGTAGTTCAGGAATTCTCGCAGTATTTCCAGACAGCTCTCCGATATTTTCTGCCCTTCGTCAATAATGAGAACGACTGTTTTGTTTTCATCTACTCCCTTTTCAAACAAATAGTCCTTTATTTTTTCCTTCAAATGCAATTCACTGTGCGGCTCGTTATTGAACGCTTTGATCCCGAACAACAAAGCAACCGTCTGCAGAAATTCAAGGGAACTGTCAAAGGCCGGATCAAGCAGGAGATGAGTTTGTATATCCGTCGAGCCGGCGGATGGAGAGGAGAAATTCTGGATAAGCTTCCGGCATAAAGTGGTCTTGCCGGTGCCGATGTCTCCGATGACCACGCTGATTCCGCGGCGCAGACGAACGGCAAGTTCCAGTTTTTGCAGGCATTCGCTGTATTGTGGCAGTTGAAAAAGAAATTCCGGTTCCGGGGAGTTGGAAAATGGCTCTTTTTTAAAATTCAGAATATTGTAATAATTCATTTTTAAACGCCATCTTGCTTTGTGACATCGACTATTGCGTTATCCAACTCCGTTTCATTTACCCGTGAGATTGCATGTCCACGTTTTTCAGACAAGACAGTTAGGCGCCCGGAAACGATTAAATTAACCGCCTACGGGTAAAATATGAGGGGTGATGAATATCAGCACTTCTTCCATTTTATCACCTTTGCTGTCCGCTTTGAACGCCCAGCCCAGCAGAGGAATATCCTTTAACCAGGGCACACCGCCTTGACCGGCGGAATTGGTATGTTTCGTTAAACCGGAAATAACAATCGTTTCTCCATCTTTGACAATCAGCTCCGTCTGGGTTTGTTTTTTGATGATATAGGGATCGCCCATGGAAGACTTTCTTGTCATATCGACTTCATCTTTTTTCACTAATATCTTCATTTTAAGATTCTGACCGTCAATAACATGGGGCGTTATTTCCAGACGGAGAAGAACATCTTCAAATTTGGTGGTCTGGGTTGAAACATTACCGCTCGTTTCCGTCGTGACGTAGGGCACTCTTTCCCCGTTTTCCGTGAAGGCTGTCTGGTTATCCAGCGTCGTGATGGATGGGCTGGAAAGAATATTCAATTTGTTGTCCTTTTGCAGAGCCTGCAACTGAACCTCCAGAAAATTCCCGCCGACTTTTCCAAATAATAAACCTAGCGTACCCAAAGGCGTCGTAGCATCAACAGCGGCGGGAAAATTAATACCTAAGCCTGAACCTCCACCGATTGCGGCGGGAGGAGAAACGCTGCCGCCCGTTATAATAAAATCGTCGTTGCCGGACACATTGACGCCCTTATTGTACCCTCCCCACATAATACCCAGATCGCGGGCGATCCCCTTAGTTGTTTCCACAATATTGGCTTTGATTAAAATCTGAGAGGTTGGTTTATCAAGTTTTTCCATGATGGGCAGTATCTTCATCATGTCTTCGCGCATGGCAGAAATAATCAGGGAATTACTGTGCTCATCAACCCTGACCGATCCGCGCGGTTTCCCGTCCTTGTCCTTGGTCAAAAGATCCTGAAGCGTGTCTGCCAATTTCTTGGAGTCTGCGTAATTGACATTGATGACCACCGGCTCCAGCAAGGGTTCCACCCACTGAATGTCACGCAATTGGACTTTACGCTTTAATTCCTGTTCAATATCCTCGGTGGTCATGACTCTGATAATATGGTCTTCCCATACGTACGAAAGACCGTACGTGCGCAATAATCCGGTAAAAGCGTTATCCCAGGGCACGCCCCGGAAATCAACGCTGATTTCTCCCTTCAGTTCATTTTTAACTAAAATATTCGTTCCAACAGATTTTGCCATCGCCCTTAAAACAGCTTTCAAATCCGCCTGACGCATTGTCAGATTTATCGGTTCGCTCGGCAGCTTTTTACCGCCGGCATCCGCAGCGAACGGGGAGGTTGATACTTTTTGATTTTTAAATATCGCCGCTGCGTCGATTGTTCTGGGCTGTACGGAAGGAGAGGAACCCTGGGAATTTTCGGCCAGCGTGCTCCATTTATCAAAAAAAGCGTCTTGCCTCTGATTTTTGATCTCACCGGCGCAGCCAAAGAAAAATATCATTGCCAGCAAACAAAAAACAAACCTCATGATGTTCTTATTGACTGTAGCGTATTTCAAGGCACAAACCTCCAATGACAAAATTTATTCTTGTAAGGGAACTTCAAAAGTATTCCCGACGCGTTTATCAAAAATAACAACTTTAAAAGGGGTTATACTTTTCAAAACATAACCCTCTTCCTTCAACTCTTCGCCGATTCTGTATTCTATATCGTTTAAAATAGCCATTCTCTTTCTACCGGTATCAACAAAACCGGAATACATTATTTTTATTGCAGCAACGCCTTTACCGCCATCCTTGGCCAGCCATGCCCTGTATACATTTGCGGGCAGAAAAGGATTTTTCCCCCAGTTCTCATTCGCCTTCTCAATGATATAGGTTTCGACATCAGAGAGCTTGCTCTTGCTCAACTCCGCCGCAATTCCCCCGATCGACGTTTCGATTTTTACTGGCTCTCCAGCGGGTTTCATCTTCGGTGCACCGGGTGTGCGGCCGGCAATCAGATATTCATATGCCGCGTACAAGACAAAAAGAACGGCAATGATCAAAATGACGATTTCTCTTTTTTTCAGATTGGCCATATATACCTTTACTTCAGAGCGATCCAAATCTTCATATTAAATTCCATGGAACCGGCGGTCTGCTGAATCCCGATTTCTTCGATTCTATCCAGATAAGCCAGGGATCCCAATCCGATCAGCATTTTTCTTAAGCCGGCAAAATCACCGCGCAACACAACGTGATGTAAAAAAGACGCGGATGGACTTGCTGCCGAGTTAATATCCGGCGTGAACGCTCCAACAGCCAGTCCGGATTTTTTGGCAACCAAACGGAGGTCCTCCTGAAATTTCCCCGTTTCCGAACGGGCCAGGGGCGTTTTCTCCGGATGAGGCAAGGCGAATGGATCTTTTTCTTTGAGAGCCGAGATCAAATTCGCGTACACCGGCGCCAATTCTTTTTGTTCCTTGATTTGGTAAGTTAATTTTTCGTTTTCCTTGATCTGACCGGAAATTTTCATGGACAGAGGCAATATCCCCAACAAAATGACAATAAGGATAATTCCTCCGTAAATGATTAAGTATAGAAAATTATTTTTGTTAAAATTTATATTTATTTTATTCATTATGGATTGCCCGCTTTCGCATTCAAAATAAAATGAATAACGTCTTTTTTATTGAAGGATACCGTCTCCTTCTTCTGGATGGAAACCTTGCCGAACATTCTTGAGTTTTCCAATTTGATGACGTACTGCGTCAAATCGGCATCAAGCATGTCTTTACTTCCCTGAACAATGCCCTCTATCAAAACATCTGTTTCACGGGTCGGCTGATCTGCGTCCATTTTGACCGTTTGGGCGTTTTGATTCATTTTAAAACTAATCAAGCGTATATTGGATGGCGTTAAAGTGGAAATTTCTCCGATGGACACGAGCGGAAAATATTTTTGAGCGTATTGTTTGGCAATGCTGCTCTGCAATTTTACCTCGTTGGCTGTTGCAAGAACCTTTTCCACCGTCAGAGGCGGACTGAACAAGGCCAATTCTTTTTCCAGGGTTATCTTCGTTTTCTTCAATATATTTAATTTCGAACCTTGATAAATCATGGTCAAGAGACAAACCGCAAGAACAGCCAGGAATGATAAAAATATAAACCGGTTGATTCGCGTGGCAACGACTTCCTTATGCTTCTCGACATAGGTAAAAATGGCGTTGGGCGTTCGTTGATTCGTGGACAGAGCAAAACCCAGTGCCGGAGAGAGCAAAACCCCTTCTGAAACGTTAAAGGACTCCGTCTTAACATTTCGGGTCAGCCTTCCCAGTGGATCAAAATATTCTGTTTTTATTCCCAGTTGGGTGCTGATGTAATCCAGAATGGATTTTTCAACATTGACGGCTGACCGTATATATATTTTTTCGACCCTCTGGCTTTCAATGGAAGACGATGTTTTTAACGTTAAATCCACCTGGCGAACTAATCTTTCCATGACGGGAGCAATCATTTTCAGGATATCATCCTTGTCACAGCCGAAACGCGCTTTTATGCTCTGATCTTTCTCCGAGTCGTTGCCGAGATAGCTGAGCATTTCCTTTGCCTCTTCAACCGTCGGTTTTTCTTTCGTATTTTTCTCAGACAAACCGGCGATGATCGCCTCCGCCATGCTGCTCGTGCTGCCCGTTTTGATGCCTCTGGTCATTACCAGATTTTCATTTTTATAAACATCAATCCGGGAATAATTATTCCCTATGAACAGGCTGGCGAAAACATCTTCGGTAACGGATAACCACTTTGAGCGGAAAATATTCTGAATAGCGAAAGGAACTGTTGTAATGCCGGCCAGTGTTATTCCCATTTCAGAAAAAAATGACTTTATCTTTTCAATTTCGGTCTTGGACGCGGTATAAACCATCACGGAATATTTTGGATTTCCCTGTTCGACAACCTCTCCCTGTATTTCGAAATCGAAAACGTTTTTTTCTTCGTCAATATATCCTTCTTTTTTCGCCGTCCAGAAGACAACCTTTTCCAACTGATTTTTGGGAACACGGGGAATGTTGAAGAAGAAAATACCAACCTGGCTTGTCGATATTTTCGTCCAGACATCACAATCGGCATCGGTTCCGCAAAAATCAATAAGATACGGTTTCAAAAACTTCCTGAACTCGTATAAGTTTTCCGCTGCCCGGGAATCGTATTTTATGATTTTACTGTCGACCAATGCGGCTGAACCATCAGAACTTCCGGAGGTTTTCACCAGACAGACAAATTCTTCACCGATATC
>JASEHT010000181.1 GCA_030018675.1 Smithella sp. | reverse complement strand
TGCTTTTCCTGAAGAAAACGAGAAGCTTCTGGCCGCCGTTGTCGCGTTTTTCACTTATGATCGTGACGACGATATGAAATTGACCATCAAGGATCTGCCGTCGAAACTCACGCTTTCGTTCAAAAAAGTCGCGCTTGCCGTGCGACCGCTTATCCATCGCCTCGAAGATGCCGGCTTCCCGGTAGCGAAACTTCATACATCGGCGGGTGCCGCTGTTTATTACTGGGCTCAGGGACACAGTTGGGATTCTGTTATCAAAGCCACGGGAATCGCTGAAGGCGATATGGCGACGCTGATTTTGCGCACGGCGGATAATCTACGGCAGATCGCGTCGCTTAAAGATACGTATCCGGAAATCGCCGCGTGCGCGTATAAGGCGAGAGAAGCGATATTGCGGGAACCGGTTTTATTCCTATGATGAGCCAATATAATAAAATCTTCCTTTGTTGAAGATTTCAACCGTTACCCTTCTGATATCTACATAGACGGTGCATATATTGGAGGATTGTATCAGGCAAAAGAGTAGCCTTGTGAAACACAGGAGCAATGGAATCAAAATGCAAAATAAGATGAAAATCCGTCCCGGAACTATGCAGGTTATTGTTTATAGCTTTTTGGCTGTTGCCGTTATTATTGTTTACATTCAGGTGAGTCAATTTGATTTTATTAATATTGATGATGATGTATATGTAATAAACAACCGATATATTCAATCCGGAATCACGTTAGAAGGGGTTCAATGGGCATTTAAGTCAGCAGAGGTCAATAACTTCTGGTATCCTCTCACATTATTATCTTTAATGTTCGATCACCAATTGCACGGTCTTAAAGCAGGCGGATATCATGTTCATAATCTTATTTTGCATCTTTTGAGCACGTTTTTGCTTTTCTGGCTTTTTCAACGTATGACCGGAGCAGTCTGGAGAAGTGCTTTCGTCGCGGCTTTTTTCGCTCTACATCCTCTGCATGTTGAATCGGTGGCTTGGGTCACCGAACGAAAAGATGTGCTAAGCGGTTTTTTCTGGATGCTTACATTATGTTTATATGTCTGGTACACGGAAAAGCCTGATATCAAAAGATATCTGCTGATTTTAGGCTCCTTTGTTCTGGCTTTGATGAGCAAACCGATGGTGGTAACCCTGCCTGTCATCATGATTCTTCTTGATTACTGGCCGCTGAGACGTTTCAGATTACAGAGCGATAAGTTTATGGTAATTCAGCTTAGAGAGAAAACGCCTTTTTTTATTCTATCAGCCATTCTTATTCTGATAACGCTTCTCGCTCAGCATGATCCGACAGAAAAAAATTATCCTCTGATTGATCGTTTGTCTAACGCGCCCGTCTCCTTTGTAACTTATCTGGTAAAGACATTCTGGCCTCACGACATGGCTGTTTTTTATCCTTTCCCTGCTCAAATACCCGTATGGCAAGTGCTGGCAGCATTATTGTTGATTGTATTTATCAGCATCGTTGTTATCTCTATGGCAAAGCAACGCCCGTATTTATTTACCGGATGGTTATGGTACGTCGTAGCCGTTATTCCGGTTTCAGGAATCATTCAGTCCGGCGCTCAGGGGATGGCCGACCGTTTTACTTATCTGCCCTCTATCGGCATTTCCATCATGTTGGCCTGGGGCGTTCCCTTGTTGTGCCCTCGTGAGGCAACGCGGAAGAAAATAATATTTCCGTCAGCGGCAGCCTTCCTGATCATGATGTCCATGTTGGCATGGAAGCAATGTGGGTACTGGGAAAACAGTCTCTCTCTCTTGAGACATGCCTTGCAGGTGACGGAAAACAACTTTATTATTCAAAACAATTTCGGTTCAGCCCTTTTTGAAACAGGCGAGATACAAGAAGCGATTGCCCATTTCAACGAGTCCATCCGCATCAATCCGGAATTTGCCAGTGCCTACAACAACAGAGGAATCGTTTACGCTAAAATCGGCAATCATCAAACAGCTCTGGAAGATTTCAACACAGCCATCCGTCTGAATCCGCTCGATGCCAATGCTTACCGGAACAGGGCAATTTTATACGGAGAGAAGGGTGAAGATCGTTTGGCCGTTGAGGATTTGAATAAAGCCATAGAAATTGATCCGGATTGCGTGAACTGCTATTATGACAGAGCTTTCTTTTATTTTAAGCAAAACGACATGTTCTCCGTTTGCCGGGACGCTAGAAGTTTTTGTGAGTTGAAAGATTGCGATCTGCTGGAGAGATTCCAAAAAGAAGGATACTGCCTTTAATTATTCAGACGCCCGCGTGTATTGAGAAAAGTTATGGAAAAACTTACGATGATAACGGATTTTGTTCCGGCGGGGGACCAGCCGCAGGCGATTGACCGTCTGGTGACAGATCTGGAAAAGGGCCGGGAACATCAGGTTCTGCTGGGTGTCACCGGTTCCGGCAAGACTTTTACCATTGCCAATGTTATTGAGCGCGTGCAGCGTCCCGCACTGATTATCGCGCATAACAAAACGCTGGCGGCGCAGTTGTATGAAGAGTTCAAAGGCCTCTTTCCGGAAAATGCGGTGGAATATTTTGTCAGCTATTATGATTACTACCAACCGGAAGCGTATCTTCCGACCACCGATACTTACATTGAAAAAGACTCGGCGATTAATGAAGAGATTGACAAACTGCGCCACGCCGCAACGCATTCCCTTTTGACAAGACGCGATGTTATTATTGTTGCCAGTGTTTCCTGCATTTACGGTCTGGGATCGCCCGAAGCTTATCTGGGAATGATCGTTCCACTGGAAACGGGGAAAGATTTTCCGCGCGACGAGCTTCTCAAAAGGCTGGTGGAAATTCAGTATGAAAGAAACGACATTGATTTTCATCGCGGAACGTTTCGTGTTCGCGGCGACATTGTGGAAATCTTTCCCCCTTATGAAGACGAACAGGCGCTGAGGGTGGAATTTTTCGGTGACACGATTGAAACGATGTCGCTGATTGATCCGCTACGGGGGAAGAAAATAAGTGCGGTTAACAAAACAGCAGTTTATCCCGGCAGTCACTACGTTTCTTCACGCGAGAATCTTGCCAGAGCCATCACCGAAATTCGTGCGGAACTCGCGGTGACACTGGCCGAATATAGAGAACAAAACAAACTGCTGGAAGCGCAGAGGCTGGAACAGCGCACGAATTTTGATCTGGAGATGATGGAGGAGATGGGCTACTGTCAGGGAATAGAAAATTATTCCCGCCATCTGACCGGCCGTAAGCCCGGCGAGCCGCCACCGACATTAATGGAATATCTGTCGCAGGATGCTTTAATTATCATTGACGAAAGCCACGCGACGTTGCCGCAAATATCCGGTATGTACAAGGGTGATCGCTCACGTAAAGAAACCCTAATTAAATACGGATTTCGTCTGCCTTCCGCGCTGGATAACCGTCCTTTGCGTTTTGATGAATACGAAGCGCTGACCAATCAGAGAATATATATTTCAGCGACACCGGCGCAGTATGAAATGCAGAAGGCTGAGGGTATCCGTGTGGAACAAATCATCCGTCCGACCGGGCTGATGGATCCCGTGATTGAAGTTAAACCGGCCAAACATCAGGTTGACGATCTGCTCGCGGAAATAAGAGAACGAATTGAAAAGAACGAAAGAGTGCTGGTAACGACCTTGACCAAGCGCATGGCGGAAAACCTGACCGATTATTACGCTGGCCTGGATATCAAGGTGCGCTACCTGCATTCGGATATCCACACACTGGAGCGGGTGGAAATTATCCGCGATCTGCGTCTGGGAGAATTTGATGTGCTTGTCGGAGTGAATCTTTTGCGGGAAGGGCTGGACATTCCCGAGGTGTCGCTGGTGGCGATTCTGGACGCGGATAAGGAAGG
Source organism: Smithella sp. (assembly GCA_030018675.1). GTDB lineage: Bacteria > Desulfobacterota > Syntrophia > Syntrophales > Smithellaceae > Smithella. The sequence continues at coordinate 1,201 of JASEHT010000181.1, read as the reverse complement.
ATTCCTGCGCTCGGAAAGGTCGCTGATCCAGACCAGCGGGCGCGCCGCGCGAAATATCAACGGCAAGGTCATTATGTACGCCGATAAAATCACCAAATCGATTCAGGCCTGCCTTGATGAAACCAAACGCCGCCGCGCCATCCAGCAGAAATACAATGAAGAAAACAACATCACGCCGGAATCGATTAAAAAATCCATCAGTAATGTCCTAGGGTCCATCTATGAAGCTGATTACGTGACGGTGCCCACAGGCATCAAAGAAAACATCGCTCCGTTCAAGGAAGAAGATTTGCCGGCATTAATCGCGAAACTGACCAAAGAAATGAAACAGGCAGCGAAGAATATGGAATTCGAACACGCCGCTGAACTGCGTGATGAACTAAAAGAATTGAACAAAATTCTACTGGAAATGGGTTAGTGCCAGCATTTTTTTTATCAAAACGGATGTAAATCGTTATGGCAAATCCTGAAGCATTTGGCGAAAGCTACATTAAGGCTGCAAGTCTTTGTGCGCGACTTTTCAAAGTTATTTTCTTCCTGCTCTTGTTATCTTCGCCGGTCATTGCGGAAGTATCCGAAACCATAGCCTACAAGACTTACACGGCAAAACATAAAACCGGAACAACGCTTTTACAGACGCTGAACAGTTCTTCCCCGATTCGTCATAACGGCGGAATTTTTCACGGTTATACGTCCTGGTATATTCGCTGGAGATACGAATGGAACAACGGTTCAGGCGGGGATTGTTCCATTGCCCGTAACAAGACCACACTGACTGTTACCATCACGCTTCCCCGGTTGATTGCATCCGATCCTAAAATAGAATCCGAATTTTCGAGATATCTGGAATCATTGCATGGCCATGAATCAGGGCATTTACAGATAGCGAGAGAAGCCGCCGAAAAAATCGACAGAGAAATTCTCTCTCTTCCTCCGATGAACTCATGCAGCCTTTTAGAACAGGCCGCCAATCAGATCGGAAACGAAATTCTGGAGCAGGCAAGGCAGGAGGAAAGAAATTACGATCAATCAACAAACTATGGCGCTACGCAGGGAGCCTTGTTGCCGAGATAGAATCATTTGCAGTTGAAGCCATTTCCGTCCGGAATCAGGATCAGACGGCTGGGCAGCGAAAGGATGTTACGGACCGCCCGTGCATAAATGAACGTCTTGATTATCGTAATCATTGGGAAAAATTATG
>JASEHT010000180.1 GCA_030018675.1 Smithella sp. | reverse complement strand
CAAAAATCGGCATTGCCACGGCCAGAGCCGGCAATGTCATCGGCGGCGGCGATTTCGCGGCCGACCGGCTGATTCCCGATTGCATCCGCGGCATGATGAAGCAAGAAAAAATCATCGTCCGCAATCCCGATTCAACCCGTCCCTGGCAGCACGTTCTGGAGCCGCTTTCCGGTTATCTGATGCTGGCCGAATCGCTCTGGAAATCGCCGCGTGCGTTTTCCAAGGGCTGGAATTTCGGACCGGCAAAAAAAGACGCCAGATCGGTGCGGGATGTCCTGAACGCGTTTTGCCAATGCTGGGGTGATGAAGCCGAGTATGTCATTAATAAAGACCTCCGCGCTCCGCACGAAGCCGGTTATCTGAAACTGGATTCAACCAAAGCGCAGAAGCTGCTTTTATGGAAGCCCCGGTGGAACAGCGAAACGGCGGTTCAGAAAACGGTGGAATGGTACAAGTCCTATTTAAGCAAAAAGAACCTGGAAAAAATGACGTCGGCGCAGATAAAAAGCTATTAAGAGTTCAACAATAGTAACGACATTGGACAATGTGGACATTACAGTCGTCACCCCGGCGCAAGAGACTGTGTCGTAATAATAAAGAAAGTCATTCCGGGTATAAAGTGACAACGAGTGTCATTCCGAATCCCGATGAATCGGGATGAGGAATCTTTGAAATGGTGTTCGACAAGACTTCTCGCATTAAGACTTCTCCCCAGCATAGCTGGACTATAGACGTTCGTTCGAAGTGACATGGGGGAAAGTTCGAAGTGCGTTTTTTGTCATCCCCGAATGGGCTAGTCGGGCCACGGTGCCCTCTGGGTAGATCCATAAGATTCCTGGATGCCGGATCAAGTCCGGCATGATAAATGTACATTCAATGAAGAGGCCGTTAATGTTATGGATAGAAGAAAAATCTTAAGTCTGGTCGGCAGATATTATCGCGAAAACCTGAAATCCGAAGAAAGCGCTCAGCGTTTCAAAAAAAGCGGGAAAATCTCCTACGCGGGACGGGTCTATGACGAGAAGGAATTGATCAATCTGGTGGACGCTTCGCTCGACTTCTGGCTGACCACCGGAAGGTTTGCCGATGAATTTGAAAAAAAATTCGCGACGTTTTTGAAAATCAGGCACGCCTATCTGGTCAATTCCGGTTCGTCCGCCAATCTGCTGGCGTTTATGGCGCTTACCAGCGACAAACTGAAAGACAGAAAAATAAAAAGAGGCGACGAGGTTATCACGGTGGCGGCGGGGTTTCCCACCACGGTGACGCCGATTCTTCAGTACGGGGCGGTGCCGGTTTTTATCGATGTCACCATTCCCGAATACAATGTGGATGTCGATCTACTGGACAGGGCGCTGAGCAGGAAAACGAAGGCGGTGATGCTGGCGCACACGCTGGGCAATCCCTTCGATGTCGAAAAGGTGAAGGCGTTTTGCGATGAAAATAAATTATGGCTGATTGAAGACAACTGCGATTCGCTCGGTTCGCGGTACCAATATAAAAATCAGTGGCGCTATACCGGCACGTTCGGACATATCGGGACTTCGAGCTTCTATCCGCCGCATCACATGACGATGGGCGAGGGCGGCGCTGTTTATACCGATGATCCCGGTCTGGCGAAAATAATTCTTTCGCTGCGGGACTGGGGCAGGGATTGTTTTTGTCCTTCCGGCCGGGACAACACCTGCGGCAAACGATTTACGCGGAAGTTCGGCGAACTGCCCCTGGGGTACGATCACAAATATGTTTATTCTCACTTCGGCTATAATCTTAAGGTCACGGACATGCAGGCGGCCATCGGCTGCGCGCAACTGGAAAAACTGCCCGCGTTTATCAGGCAGAGAAAGCAGAACTGGAATCTTCTGAAAAAGAAAACAGCTCACTTGAGCGATAAGTATATCCTGCCCGAGCCTTCGAAAAACTCGGAGCCCAGCTGGTTCGGCTTTCTGCTGACGGTGAAAGAGGGATTCAAAAGAAGCGAAATCGTCAACCGCCTGGAAACAAACGGCGTGCAGACCAGAATGCTTTTTGCGGGAAATATTCTGAGGCACCCGTGTTTTGACGCGATGAGAAAATCCAGATCAGGGTTCAGGGTAGTCGGAAAACTCAAGCACACGGACAGAATCGTCAACGATACGTTCTGGATAGGCGTTTATCCGGGGCTGACAAAAGAAATGATTTCTTACATGGCAGAATTGCTGGAATAAACGGGTCGCTTCACTTCAAAGCATATAAAAAAAAGCCGCAAAAGCGGCTGTTTTTTTGTTCAATAGGTTAATTTTATTATTTGCCCGAGAAGAAAGCTTCCACCTTCTTGAAATTTTCGTCGGCGGTCGACTTGAAGTCCTCGCGTCCCTTCTTGTAGGTCTTTATCCATTCATTGACAACTTTTTTGCCTTCTTCCGGAAAGAAAGACGTCTGTGCTATCGAAGCCAGAAACATTTTTTCGGCCTGATCCTGAAGTGCGGACATCGCTTCAAATGAATTATCAAAAGCTGTTTTGTTGAAATCAACCATCTGTTTCGCAATCTGTTTGGGATCCATAATTTCCTCCATTAATTTTTTTTAGTTATTTTTTCTTTTTGGTTTTAGGCGCTTCCGGGTTTGAATTCGAATTCAGAAACTCCTCCATTTTCGCGTAATTCTGATCGACGGATTCCTTGAAATCGGTCGTTACCTTTTTGTACACATTAATCCATTCGTTGATAAATGATTTGGTCTGGGCCGGAATCCAGGGCGATTGTTTAAGCATATTATCCAGGGCCTTCGTTGTTTGATCCTGAAGCATCTCCACGGATTTGTAATATGTTTCAAACGCCGCCTTGTGGTAGTCAATCATCTGCTTGGTGTTGTCTTTGTTGTCCATCGTCCCTCCTCTTTGGTGTTTTTTTGATTACGGCTTTATTATAACCAGGATTTTCTATTTGTCAACAAGAAATATGTTGCAATGCAATATATTTTTATTTTAAGACCAGTATTATAAAAATATCAATATTAACATACGGATATGATTATAATAGAGATATTCGATGATAATAAATGATTATTTATGTTGCAATGTATCTTTATTTTGTAATAATATGCAAGTAAATAAAGCCGGATTATGCAATAAAAGGAACCACGTCCGACCAGACCTACGCCGGGAACACGTTTCGGGGTCTGTCATCCCCGAATGGGCTAGTCGGGGATCCAAAACATTCATGGATTCACCCTAGCGGGCACCATGGCCCGCCGGCGCGGGAATCCGGGAATCACGAAAGAGTAAAAGGATAATTTATTCTATAGCGTAATGCAGGATAAAAAGAGGATAATTATGATGGAAGAAAACGTGCTTTTGCTGAAAAAATACAATAACCGAAGGCTCTATGACACCGAAAAGAGCATTTATGTGACGCTGGATTATGTTACGGATGTCGTGAAAAAAGGGCGGAAAATCAAGGTAACTGACGCCAAAACCGGCGAAGATGTGACATCGGCCATTCTGACGCAAATTGTTCTGGAAGAGGCGCGCAAAAAGAAATATCTCCTGCCGCCGCCGTTGCTTTATCTGATTATTCAGTACGGAGAAAACGTTCTACCGGATTTCTTCGAAAAATATCTGGAGCAGACGATAAAAAATTATCTGATGTACCGGGGTCTGGCTGATGATCAGTTCAAGAAGTGGCTGGAATACGGAGATAATCTTTCCAAAATAAATCCTCAGGCCGCCGCCGGGCTTTCATCATTCAAACCCATTTTTGATATGTTCGCGCCCCCTGTCAAGGATGATAAAAAGGAAAGCGGCAAATCCTGAAATAATCCGAAAATGTATTGTATTGTGACTTCCGCCTCCCACTCAGGGGCATAATCCTCTATCCCTGGCCAAACCCAATGCCCCGCAATTTCCCAGTTCGCAGGCTTTCCGCGCGTCGGCGCAGCCCGCTTCTCGTTTGCGTTCGTTGAAATAGGTCAGGCTTCGGTTATGGTAGGCGTCGGCGAAATTCTTATTCAAACTGATCGCGGTATTAAAATCCTCCATCGCCTTCTGATACATGCCGAGTTCGGCGTAAACAATGCCTCTGTTGTTGTAGGCGTTGTAATTGCCTGAATTCAGATTGATCGCTTTGCTGTAGTCCCCGATGGCGAGTTGATACCGGCCTGCCCTGACGTAAGAGACTCCCCGGTTATGATATAGCAGATCCAGCTCCGGTTTGATGGCCATGGCCTTGTCATAATGTTCGATTGCTTCGGCGATTTTTCCTTCCTCGGTCAGCGCGATGGCGAGATTATTGTGCGCCATGTAATTATTTTCCGTCACCTCCAGGGCGCGGCTGAAAATGGCCACGCTGTTTTTCCAGTACCCGCATTGATGGAACGTTACGACCGATAGCACTAACAGAAAGGCGACCGCCACGGGGAACAAAATCTTCCGACGCAGATTTTCATTTTTAATCAAGGCAGGGATGCCCCAGGCCAGCATGATCGCAATGCCGATAGACGGAAGATACGTATAGTGATCGGCCATCGGCGCGTTGATGGAAACCAGTCCGCTTACGGGAATCATAGCGCCCAAGTACCAGAACCAACCCACGGACAAGAAAGGAAGTTTTCTAAAAAAATAAATCACCAGAGCTGTTATGCCGATCAGAATGGCGAAGGATTCCACAATCTGCCAGGCGGGAAAAGAATACACAAAAGGATAAATCAGCGCCAGATCAAGCGGCAGAAAAAGTTTGTTCAGATAGGACGCGTAGGAAACAATAGCGTTGAGCACGCGCATGGGAAATTCAAGGTGAGTCTCGCTGGTTTCATACTGGGCCCAGATCGTGACAATGCCCGACGCAATGCTGAGAACAAAAAATGGAATCTTCTCCATGACCAGAATTTTCAACGCCCGCATGCCGCCCGCCGAGATGGCCTGAAAACGTTGCAGGGGCCAGTAATCCATCAAGAGAAGAATAAAAGGCAACGATATCAGCATGGATTTGGACAACAAAGCGAGGGCGAACAGAACAAGGCACAGCAGGTAACGGGAACGTTTAAAATTTTCCAGATAGTACGCGTAAGTGTAAAGAGCGGCCATGCCGAAAAACATGCTGAGCACGTCTTTTCTT
>JASEHT010000017.1:8722-20325 GCA_030018675.1 Smithella sp. | reverse complement strand
CTTCTCCAGGCGCAACGGTTTGTTGGCTACAAAGATAATAGGAACGCTTAATCGTAAGGATGCTTTGATTAAGATGTCTCTGATAACATTCGGAAACGCATCAGCATCAACAAATATCTGCATAAAACCTCTGTTTGTGTTTGCACGCTACAAAGTCTATGTATCCTATATCATTTTTATATTAAAGATGATATCGCGGCGCGTTTGGCAAAAATGATCTGCACGGATTATTTGTCGGCGCGTTCGCGGGATACGTTTTGCTGGATTCCCGCCAAGAGCATGCGGGAATGACAACGGTGGGTGGATTCACGGTGGAATTTACCCTTTGAATTACGCCTGCAATTGTTGTATGAATTTTTCACTACATTTGGGAGCCTGCCAGGAAATGAAAAAAGAAGCGGAAACCAAACCGATGCGACCGGAGCTTGCCGAAATGATTAAACGACATTCTTTCGGTTTTGATGAAAACCGTCCGGACGCGGTGGAAAAGCAACGGCAGCGAAATCAGAGAACCGCCCGCGCCAATGTTGAGGATTTATGCGATGCGGAAAGTTTTATGGAATACGGCGCGCTAGCTGTTGCCGCTCAGCGCGGCAGACGCTCCCAGGAAGATTTAACCAGCAAAACTCCGGCGGACGGATTGATCGCGGGAATCGGCCCGGTGAACGATCCCTTGTTTCCGGAAGAAAAATCACGTTGCATGGTGATGGCTTACGATTACACGGTTCTTGCCGGCACGCAGGGTTTTTTCAATCACAAAAAAATGGACAGAATGCTCAAACTCGCTTTTGAACAAAGCTTGCCTTTGGTTTTGTTTGCCGGGGGCGGCGGCGGAAGACCGGGCGATGTGGACGCCATCGGTGTGATGACAGCGGGGCTTGATCTATCCACTTTCGGTGAATTTGCAAAATTGAGCGGCCGGGTGCCGCTGATTGGCGTTGTGTCGGGGCCGTGTTTCGCGGGCAATGCGGCGCTGCTGGGCTGCTGCGATGTGATTATCGCGACAAAGAATTCCAATATCGGCATGGGCGGCCCGGTGATGATTGAAGGCGGCGGATTGGGAATTTTCAAACCGGAGGAAATCGGTCCGATTGATGTGCAAAGCGCCAACGGTGTGGTGGATATTGAAGTCGCCGATGACGTGGATGCGGTTGCCACCGTAAAGAAATATCTTTCCTATTTTCAGGGCGCGACTGCAAAATGGGAAGCAGCCGATCAGCTTCGGTTGCGCGATCTGATTCCGGAAAACAACAAGCGCGCCTATAATGTGAGGAATGTCATTAAAGCGCTCGCCGACACGGATTCTTTTCTGGAACTGCGTCCCAAATTCGGTCCCGGGATGGTGACAGGATTCCTCCGCATTGAAGGGCGGCCTTTCGGCGTCATTGCCAATAACTGCATGCACATGGCCGGAGCGATTGAAGCGGAAGGCGCGGACAAGGCGGTTAAACTTATGCAGATTTGCCAGGCTCATGGTCTGCCGGTGTTGTCATTATGCGACACGCCCGGTTTCATGGTCGGGCCGGAAATCGAAAAACGCGCGCAGGTGCGTCATGTCTGCCGGATGTTCGTTGTGGGTTCTCATTTGACCGTTCCCTATTTTACGGTTGTGCTGCGCCGCGGTTATGGTCTGGGCGTGATGGCGATGGCCAAGGGCGGATTTCACGAATCATTCTTCACAACGTCTTGGCCGACGGGAGAATTCGGCGCGATGGGCATCGAAGGCGCGATCAAGGCCGGTTTTAAGAAAGAACTGGCCGCGATTGAAGATGAGAAGGAACGTGAAAAGCTCTATGAACATCTGGTCGGCGAATTATACAAACGGGGCAAGGCTGTCAATATTGCTTCTTATCTGGAAATCGATGCGGTTATCGATCCGGCCGATACGCGCAAATGGATTATGCGAGGATTGAAGTCCGTGCCCGCCGGCAAAGCCAAAGAGCCGTGCCACGCTTTTGTTGACCCGTGGTGAAAAGAAAATAAAAAATGGATTCCGCCGTTTACTCCGGCGAATGCCGGATGCGCCGGTATGACAACAGAGGCAAAGCGAGAGTTAGTATGCTTATTCAGGATGTTTTTTCCACATATAAAGATGATCTTCTCGCTGTCGAGAAGTGCATCAACGATAATGTGATTTCCGAAATTAAACTGATTCCGGAAATAGCGCATCATCTGATTGACAGCGGCGGGAAAAGATTCCGTCCGCTGCTGCTGCTGATATGCTCGCGTCTGTGCGGCTATCAGGGAGAGAGCCGTTTTCCGATGGCTACGGTGATGGAATATATTCATACCGCCACGCTGTTGCACGACGATGTCATCGATCAGGCGGACATCCGGCGCGGGAAAGACTCCGCCAATAAAATATTCGGGAACTCCGTGAGCATTCTGGTCGGTGATTTTCTGTGCTTCAAGGCTTTCATGCTGATGAGCGCCATCGGCAACAATGATATTTTCGGCCTTGTGTCTAAAATGGGCAATATCATGTCGGAGGGCGAGGTTTTCCAGCTCACCAAATGCGGTGATATCAACATGACGCGAGAAGATTATCTTGGCATTATCGAAAAGAAAACGGCTGTCCTGATTTCCGCTGCCTGCGCCACCGGGGCGATTCTGGGTTCTGCTTCGCCGGACAAGGTCGACGCTTTGTCGAACTTCGGTAAAAATGCGGGCATGGCTTTTCAGATTACGGACGATATTCTGGATTACACGGCCGAGGGCAGAGAATTCGGCAAGTCCATCGGCAAAGATCTCGAAGAAGGCAAAATAACGCTGCCGTTCATATTTGCCCTCAAGCAAAGCACGGAAGAGGAAAAAAACAGAATGAAAGAGATCATCACCTCTAAAAATAGCTCCGGGGAAGCTGCGCTGGAGGTCCGCAAATTTATTGAAAAATACGAAGGTCTGGATTTATCACGGTACAGGGCCTCCGGATACATCAAAGAAGCCAAACATCAACTCGACGTTTTTGATGATGGCGCCGAAAAAAATCACTTGATGACCGTCGCCGACTATATTCTCTCCAGAAAAGTATAAGCCTTTTCTATATTTTATATTCAGCGCGGCGAATGACTTCCATCTGCAAATCCCGCTGCAACCTTGTAAAATAGGCCACGTAACCGGATATTCTTACCATCAAATCGCTGTAATGTTCGGGATTGGCCATGGCGTCCTTGAGCATATCGGTGGAAATAACATTGAACTGGGTCTGCATCCCGCCCATCCTGAAATACGTGTCCGCATAATTGGCCATAATTTCAATAACCCGCTCATGACTGTCCTTTGAACTGGGCACAATCTTGACGTTGAAGGCGATGTTATTGTCCAGCGTTTTCGGATCCAATTTTGCCACGTCCCTGAGATTGTCAAGAAGATTCGGCGACGCGCTCGGATGGGGCGTAAGTCCCGGCGTAAAAGGTTCACCGGCCAGCCGTCCCGACGGCAAGGCTCCCGTGACACGCCCGTAAACCGTATGATTGGCCATGGACCACCAGCCGGTCGCGTGATGCCCGCCCCGATAATTCTTGTGACTGACGAAATAATCGTGCACCATCGACGTAACCCTGTTGGCCATGGTCACGGATTCTTCATTGCCCGAACCGAAACGAGGCGCTCTGGTTTTAATCAGGGTGTGCAATTTGGGATTGTCCTTGAAATTATTATCAATGGCCTTTTTGAGTTCGGCGAATGAGCAGACCTTTTCATCAAACACCAGTTTTTTAATGGACATCAACGAATCAACCACATCCGCCATTCCGATAACGGAGACGCCGGAAGAATTATATTTGGCTCCGCCGCGGGTGACCCCCCTGCCGCTTTCAATGCAGCCTTCGGTCATACTGGAAATAAGCGGCGCAGGCTGATGTTCCTGATAGACCTCGCCCAACTGGTTGTTGCCGATGATGGATTGCCCGAACAGGAACTCGCCCTGTCCTTTGAATGCTTTCCAGAAATCTTCGAAGGTCTCGAAATCACCTTCCTCAATGATTCCGGTTGTCGGGCCGAGTTTCCAGTTCATCAGCGGATGCTTGCCGTTATTCAAAGCCATTTCCAGCGGAGCGACCAGATTGAATTCTATGCTGGACGTGGCGCTGCAGTGCTTGCCGGGGATCGCTGGTTCCACGCAGCCGTTGACGACCCAGTCCCGCACATCCTCGATGGGCCAGCCGTGCGCCGTCAGGGCTTCGATGACGGCGTCATCGCCATGGATGCAGGGCGTCGCGCCCGTAATGTAATTCACGTCGCAGACCCTTTTGAGATAATCAAGACTGTTGACGCCGGGTTTATAACGGGCGTGAACGTTGGGGTTATTCAACGCCAGCAACTCCGTCACCTTGAGAAGGATATACGTCATGTCGTTAACCGCGTCCTCCCCCTGCGGCGTCACGCCTCCCAGCGTGATCGTGCCGTTGGGCGATGAGCCGCCATTCTGCCAGTTGCCGATATCCGGCGCAAGAATCTGATGACTGGATTCTATGAAGTAAAGACATCCCAAAATTTCTATAATCTGCTTGATGTAATCATCCCGTTTCTGCGGGGCGGCAAGTTTGTTCATGTCGGATTCAAAGTAAGGCTGAAGAATCTGATCCAATCGTCCATACATGGGTCCGTCGTCGGTGCTTTCCATCCCCAGACAAATGTGCATGAGAATGATATTCTGAACGGCGTCGTAAAGCGTTTCGGCGGGATGTTCAGGAATCTTCAGAAGCATCTGATGCATCTTCTCCAATTCGGCTTTTCGCCGCTGATCTTTCTCGCCTTTGGATTCTTCAAGCGCCCGGCGGGCAAGATTCCGCGCGTAGGCGTTGACCCCCTCGAGGCTGATGATCATCGCTTTCAAGGTATTCTTTTTTTCATCATCCGCGTGTTCATCCCTCTCAAGCTCTTCTTCTATCTTTCTGATCATTCCTTGGGTGCCGAGTTTGACCAGCGCTTCGTGTCCCGGGGGCACTTCCGACATGGATATCGTTTTCCAATAATAAACGGAAAAGAACCGGTCATGGATCTGAACCGGCAAACCACTGTTTGTCCGGCTTCTCCATAATTCGTGAATATTTCTTTTTACCCAGTAGGGGAATACATGTTTATGCAGAATCTGAATGGATTCCTCGCTGATCTCATAAGGCATGAGTTCCCTCTTGGCAAACGATCTCAGTTCACCCCAGCTGTAACAACCGATGGAGAAAGGATGACCGACGCAGGTGGAAACGGGAGATGTGGTGTAGGTTGCGGCCAGCAGATCATTTTCTCTGATAACGGGTGTTCTGTGCTCCAGGATATACTTCAGACTTTCGGCCTTGCGCAGATTGGGGTCCCAGGGATTGTCGTTTTGATCAACTTCATATCCGTTGGCGAGATGGAAATCGGTGATGAGCTTCCCGTATTCGTGACAAACAACGGCTTCCTTTGCTTTGCCGAAATACGCAGCGCGAAATTGATCCAGCCTCGGAAAATCCTCCAGACCGTAGGACGCCAGGTGCGGGTCTGCAAGATACTTGACGCCCGGATCAACCTTTCGGCCGGTAACGCGGCTGATTTTTCTTTTCGGGCGATCCTGCCGGCATTGATCACTGTCGGCCACTTCCCGGCCAACGGATTTGTTGGCTTTTTTGTGCTCTTCAATCTGCCTGTCCACGGCTTTCTGCTGTCCCTTGTCAAAAACAAGAGCCATCAGATAATTGAACAGACTGGCCAGCATGATATTGCCTTCCGTTCTGATGATGCCGGTCAGCATCATTTTATACATTTCATCTGGCGTCGAATCGGTCATGTCCAGAATATTATCAGATGTCTTGAAAATAATAACCGTTTCCACGTTTTGGGGAATTTTCTTCAGAACACTTACGGCGCCATCCTTAAACACAATCGCCGCCTCAATTTTGTTATCTTCCGATCTCATGCCCAGACAGAGGTTTATCCAGCCTTGGGTGCCCTTCAACTCATCGCGAAGCGCCTCGGAGGTGTTGAATCTGCCGGCAATGAAGCTTAGAAATCCTTCCAGCAAGATTTGACGTTTGCGAAATAACTTGCCGAAACCCAATTTGGAAGCGCTTACCGCCAGTCCCAAATAACCGGGCACTTGCCGCGATGCGATGTTTTCTGGTGCTTGCATTGTTCTCTCCCGTTTAAAATATTAATTCATGCATCAATCACAACTTCATTTTTTTAAATTTAATGCTATTAAATTTAAAAGTCAATCTTTTTCTTCCCTGTTCGATAACATATTGTAATTATTTATTATCCATGAAGATACGATTGAAAATCGGATTATTTGAATTGTAAAGACAATTGCAAAACAGAACGAAATCTTATTTCTTGAATATCTGTTGAACCGTCAGGGCTATTTCTTTAAATACGTTGCCAACGAATCATCCGCAATCCGAGCCATGACACGATCAGGATTTTTCACGATAGCCTTCAAAAGACCGCTGTTATAAAGCGATATCATTCCATGGAGTTCGCTGAAGGTTTTAATAAAATAAAATTCCAAATCGGCATCCTTCAGATCAGAATTTGAAGCAAGGACTTCCTTGCCGATATCCATGACAAGATTAAGATTCCTGAGTGAACTTTGGTATTCATCGCGAGAAATAGGTTCTTCAGGCGTGCCGTTATAGTCCGTCACCTGGGGAACGCGGCGGTTAAACATGACGTCGTAATAGTTCGGATAATCTGTGGCAAACTTCAGGTAGGTTTTTATTATTTTTTTCATTTTGGCGGCCGGATTCCCTTCTTTTTTGACAGCCCCCGAAAGCATCGTATATAACAGCTCAAATGTTTTCTTATGTATCGCGATGATCAACTGGTCTTTGTTTTTGAAGTAATTGTAGAGATTGGCCGCCGTCATACCGGTTCGCTTGCCCAGTTTATACATGGAAAGATTATCAAAACCTTCATCTTTCAGAATAATGAGCGCTTCTTCGAGAATGCCGCTTTTAACCTTCTCTATTTCTTTTTCGCTTCGTGTTGTTTTGGACACGTTAATCTCCGATAAATCAAATAAATTCTTCTATATATTTCCGAAACATTTTCTTTATTTCCGGATTTTTTTCAATCCCGTACAACCTTTCAAATGCTCCCCTCACCGATGGGGTCGAAGTAGCCAGCTCTTTGTATAACTCGTAATAAGCGCTGCAGCCCAGCTGGAATCCTACGCCGGCGAAGGCGTCCACCATGCGGTTCTTCAAGGTCAGAAAGCCCTTCGACGTCGGTTTCTTCCAGGCTTTTGTCGATATGGAATAGGCCAGCCCCATCGTGTTGAAATACGCTCCGATCCTCTTCATGGTATCGTACAACATATAAAAAGCCACCAGAGGACTGTTGAATAAGGCATCCGGTATCGTTCGGTTGCTTTCCGTCAAATCGGCAATGGTCAGAGAACAGAAGAAGTCCATGGAACCGGGATTACCGTATAAAAGCTCGTTCTCCTCAATGCCTTTGATAAAATCCAGTGAGCCGGGCAGATGGCTCAGGCAGGTCGGTTGAATGCCAATCTTGTTCTTCTTACAGAATTCAACGATATGTTTCCCGGAATGATCCTCCAATGAGTTGAAGTAATCATAAGGCATTCCGAACATGAAAGCGCCGTGAACGGAAATCCCGTAATCCTGAATTTTCTTGATTCTCCCGGTGTAAAATTCTTCAGGCGTCTTTCCTTCCTTCTTCATTCTGGATACGATATTTTTCCCGACATATTCAAGGTTTCTCACATCAAGAGATTCTAAGCCTATAAAAAAATGCGAGGCGCCGGAAAGCCTCAACTTTTCAAGAAGTTTTTCATCATCGGCCACTTCTATGCTGATTTGAGCCGCGTAATTTATCGCGAGCGGGCTTTCAATCATTTTATCCAGAACGTCGTGTAATTTCTTCCCGCCGACGAGAAGATTATCCGGAGAAATAAAATAAAACCGGTTTTTAAAGTTTATGCCGTTTTTTTGCTTGTCCACAAGCTCGTTCGTGAAATCTTCCGGCGAACGCGAGGTGAATCTTCTTTTTTCCTTCGGAAAGGATGAAATTGAACAAAAACTGCAGGAATAGGGACATCCGAGGAAAGGCGTTGAAACATTCGTCTCAATAAAACGCGACACGATGGGACCGATAACCGGAAATTTATTCATAAAGTACGGCGTGATTTTCGGCAGTTCTTCCACCCGCTCGCAGCCCCACACACCATCCTCGATCGGCGTCTCCCCATGGTATTCCTTTTTCATATCGGATCGGGCGATATCCGATATAATGTCTTTCATGGTTGACAAATCGCCGGCTCCGATGACCTGGGACACCAGTTCCGGTCGCGGTAAATACCGCCCGATGTATGTTTCGATATCGTTGGGACTGGTTGATACGTGTATGCCGCCGATCACAACAGGAATGCCAACCCGGTTCAACACAAGTATCGCGGCGCAGGCCGCCGGAAAATTGGAACTGATCACGGATATAAAAACCGCCGCGGGTTTTCTCCCTTCCCGATCAATAATCTGCCCGATAGTTCTGCGGTTGTCATCAGCCAGGATAACCCCGGCTTCCTGATCCGCTCTGCATATCTGATTGGCGATATAATATGAGCTGTAAGGCTCTATCGCCATATGCTTGAGCATGCCTTTTCTGAGCAGATTGGTGTTGAAGGTCAGAAAGGTGGTGTAATTACTTTTGTTACATTGCTCGAATTTTTTCCCCGTCAAATACTCGACAATATCGACCACGCCAAAATGATCATTGCCTATTTTATCCATCAACTCCACGATCGTCGGATCATACATGATATAATATTTATCAAAATTATTTACGCGGGAACGTTTTATGGATTTTTTTTGCACAGGATTCCTTTTTTTAAAGGATTTTTTACTATTTTTAATATCGTAATTTAAGCGTCACGGGAGATTATATTTTTTTTCCCTGAACAATCTCAAACAGGCTTCCGCGACCGTATTATCATAAAGAATGCCTTTGTTCTTATCGATTTCTTCGAGCGCCGCGTCAAGTCCCAATGACGGACGGTAAGGCCGATGCGACGCCATGGATTCCACGACATCGGAGACGGCAAGAATTCTGGCTTCCAGGAGAATCTCGTCCCCTTTAAGCTTTCGGGGATAACCGGAGCCGTCCATTCTTTCATGGTGCTGATAAACGACCTGCGCCAGCGGCCAGGGCGACTCTACATTTTTCAGCATCTCATAACCGTTTTCGGAATGTTCTTTAATCAGCGCAAATTCCAGATTGGTCAGCTTGGTCGGTTTTGTCAGGATTTCCGCCGGAACCGATAATTTCCCGATATCGTGAATGAAGCCCGCCATCCGGATGCCATCGATCTGGTCCTGCGACAATCCCATCTCTTCGGCGATGGAGCAGGCCAGATTCGCGGAACGAACCTGATGACCGGCGGTGTAGGGGTCCCGGGCTTCCACGGCCGACGTAATGACATCAATGGTGGCGCCGACTGATTTTTTCAGGCTCTCCAGCGCGTGTTGCAGTTCTTCTTTCGCGCTTTCGTGACCCTTGATTTCCTCCTGAAGCGCGAGGTTGACAACCCGATAATCTTCCGTCCGCTGCTTGACGCGTTCTTCCAGTTCCTCGTTTATTTTACTGACTTTCTCTCTTTCGATTTCCAGTTGTTGTTTTAGAAAATAATCGCGGCGCGCGTAAAATTCTATCAGGTAGCAAGCCATCATACCCACAAGGTTTGCGCCGATAAAGAAAAAATTGTTGCTGATAAAGACCTCAAAAGGGGTTGGATTGATCCAGAGAGCGGCGATTTCATAAAGTAAAACCTGGAGCCATCCCGCGAAAGACGCCCAAACAAAAAACAGGCGGATCAGAGAATAGCCCCACATAAAGACCAGCATCAGGCCGGCATAATACGAATAACTCACCGGGGGCGGAGCAATAACAATCATGCTGATGATTCCGGCACCCGCCAGGATATAGGCAAACGCCAGAATGGGTTGCATGTATTTTTCGAAGAGACGGGAAAAAGTTATCAGCAATACGCTGACCAATCCGGGACCAATAACGATTAAACGGACAACCCAGATGGTGAACATCTGTTCCGGCATCAGCAAGGCATCGAGCGCGCCGAAGGCGATGTAAATCAACGCCCCCAGTATCAGGAGGATGCGAATATGAGTCAGCGACGTTTTGTAATATTCCTTCAGAAACGGTTCTTCAAGGTGCGATGATTCACCGGTAAATTTCAGAGAGATGGGATGAAGTTTCATGTAATGATTCATATTCTTAAAAATGGACCTATCAAAATATTTTTTCAGCCGGATTAAACACAGGGCGGATGATAACAGGTCGCGTCAATCAATCCACTGCGATCCTGCTTCATGGCCTGCGGGAGTGATTCCATAATATCTTTTGCCGTCATTCCGTCAACGCCTTTATTCGCCGCCGCCAGATCGCCGGCGTAACCGTGCATAAAGACCCCTTTGCGCGCTGCTTCATCGGCATCAAGCCCCATGCCGACCATTGCCGCAATGCATCCGGTGAGGACATCCCCCGAACCGGCCGTCGCCATTCCCGCGTTACCGCTCATATTGACATAAATATTGCCGTCTCTTGCGCCGACCAGAGAATGCGCCCCTTTCAAAATGATCGTGGATTTCAGCTTTTTAACGGCCTCCCGCAAAGCGGTGATTTTATCGGAACGTATATCGGCGACGGACTTACCCGTCAGCCTCGCCATTTCACCCATATGCGGCGTTAAAATGGTTGCCGCTTTCCGTTTGCGCAATATTTCGGGATTTTCCGCCATCGCAGTCAACCCGTCGCCGTCTATCAGCATCGGCACTTTGATGGCTGCGGCCAGTTCCCTGACCAGTCTCACCGTCTCTTCATTCAGAGAAAGACCCGGACCGATCACCACCATATCGGCTTTCGCCGCAGCTTCCAGCAGCGCTTTTCTGCTGCCCAGAGCAATGCTGCCCGCGGATGTTTCCTGCTGCGGCATATAGACAATTTCCTTTCCCTGCTTCGCGATGACGGAAATGATGGAACGTGGAGCGGCCAACCGTGAGTAACCGCCGCCGGATTTCAAGAAAGACATGGCCGCCAGATACGGAGCTCCGTAATAATTCGCCGCGCCCGCGATAAAAAGAACATCGCCCAGCGACCCTTTGTAGGACTCAACCGGCCTTCCGGGCAAAGCGATGAAATCATTGGTTTGCACCGCAATCTCATTTTTATCGTACAAAGAGGGTGGGAAAGAAATATGGCTGACAAACAAATCCCCTCCGAATTCATAACCGGGATAAAGCATATTGCCGATTTTGGGCAGGCCGAAAGTAACGGTCCAATCGGCTTTTACCGCGGTTCCCATCACCTCACCGGTATTCCCGTTAATGCCGGAGGCGATATCCAGCGAAAGGACTTTCTTCCGGCTGCTGTTAATCCGCGCGATAATTTCAGCAGCCAAGCCGCCGACTGGACGATCAAGACCCGTGCCTAGAATAGCGTCAACAACCGCTTCGCAATGCGTGATATCCTTTTGCGCCTGCGAAACGTTTTTCAGTTTCACCACGTCTATCGGAAGCCTGGTGATTCTGCCGAAATTGACTTTAGCGGATCCCCTGAACTTGCTGCTGTCGCTCAGCAAGAAAACTCTGACA
>JASEHT010000017.1:0-8712 GCA_030018675.1 Smithella sp. | reverse complement strand
GACAAGACCGCCGGCCGAATGAATCAATCTGGCGACCACGAGGCCGTCTCCCCCGTTGTTTCCGGAACCGCAGAAAATTAAAATTTTGCTGCCGCGTATATTAACTTTATTTTTCAAAAGATTAAAAGCGGCTAGCCCGGCGTTTTCCATCAGAATTTGTTCGGCAATGCCCAGCTTCGCAACGGCATAGCGATCCATGAACCGCATTGCTTCAGTACCGACTATTTTCATAATGGTTTCCCACGCAAACAACTTTACAAAATTATATTCAAGTATAAAAAGAGATACAATTGTCTATATTTTTAAGAATATGATAACAATACATTTATCGAATAATTTTGCAAACAATAATTTGCCCGAAATCCGCTTTGAAGACTTTAATTGATTTTCAGGACCTTGGCCCCGCGTATTCGGCCTGCTTTTAATTCGAGGAGGGCTCTCACGGCTGTAGTTGAGCCGCAGAAGAAAATCGTTATCTGTTTCTTCTTTACGTATCGCGTTGATTACCAGTCGGCGGCCGGTTCCCGGTTGATTAAAGACGACACAACAGGCTTCCAGACAGGTGTAGTATCAATAATTGCGTGAAGTTTTTCGGGAGGTTCTTCTTGCGTATCTCCGGCCCAGACAGCGCCTAACTCAAGGGCAAAGTTCCGTTGATTGTCGCTGCGGGCAAACACAGCTGTTGGTTTTCTTTTAAATCGGTCGTTTTCTCTAATATCGCTGCCTTCATTTAGTCATTAACCCCGTAGGGACTGCTCCCCGAGCAGTCCCTACGATCTTCACGGCAATGACACCGTTGTTTATGGTATTTATTTGCAAGATAAATATCAGGACAACATGGGTTCAGCTTTTTAAAGAAGCAGGAATTTCCAGCTGCACATCAACGGGTTTGACATATTGTTCGGCGATGTCTTGCGTATTGTTCATTCTTAATCTCTCAAAAAGGAAAACGAACTGTTTCTCCAGTTCGGTGCCGATTTTATGCAGCGTGTCCGTGGGCAAATGCCACATTTCCAGTTTGAAAGGACCGAATCCCTTTTTACGGGTTTTATAAATAAACTGTTCTTCCGTATCCTTATCCTTCCATTCGGACTTCAATTCGGTTTTCATGAATTCGTACATTTTTTTCTTCAAATTTTTCGGAAACACCGGACTGTCGTAAATGATATTCTGGAAACCGGTGGCCAGGTGAATTTCGGCCGTGCCCACTGCGGGGAATCTGTCGAAGGCTTCGTCGGGCAGCGTAGATGCGCCGTGCTGAACGGCCCCGGCCAGACCGTACGCAGAACGGGAAACCGAGGATAATTTTTCCAGAACGTCGAAGTCAATGTTTACCTTCGCCACGCTGCCGTCCGCCAGAGGCACGCCACCGTGCGTGGTTCCCGTCTGGACGCTGATTTTGCTGATTCCTATAAGTGATTCGCCGCGCTTTTTAAGCTCTTCCAGATAGCCGTCCATGTAGGCTTGGAGCTCTTCCACCGTGCTGTTTTTTCCGCCCACTTCGCCGATTTCTCCGCCGACCGATATGGTGACGCCCTCGGGCTCCAGATCGCGGATCATGGTGGTAAGTTCCGCCGCAAGGCTGTAATTTGTTTCCTGCTGTTCTTTGACACTCGGTTTGGACAGATCAACCAGCGTGGAAGTATCGATGTCAATGTTATAAAATCCGGCTTCAATCGCTTCCCATATCAAATTCTTGACCGTCTGGGTTTCTTTGGCGGCGTCGACCGCGAATTTTTTCGCGCTGATTTGAAAATGGTCGCCCTGAAGGAAAACCGGGCCCCGGTAACCGGTTTTAATCGCCGCGGCAGTCACCGCAGCCGTATATTCGACCGGTCTCTGCGACGTGTAATCAATTTCCGAACGGGCGATTTCAAAAATAACCGGACCGACCTTGCCCTTCATCATCGCCCGAAAAATAGCCTGGGCGACTTCGTATGTTATGCCCCGGATGTTGATCGCCGGCACGGTAAATCCCTTTACCTCATCGCGACCCATCGCCTCATAAAGAGACTGAATGGAAGCTGACAGGATTCCCAAGGCTGCGCCCGCGCGACGGATCAGCCACCGGGCGGCTTCCCGGGCAGCCGGATCAGGACTGAACACAGCCGTGAAAATCAAATCATCAATGAATTCATTCTTAAGCTTGTCCTCGTCCAAAATGCGAACCTCATTGCCGTCTATTTCAAGGATTTTCGCACACTCCCGCTGCAGTTCATTTTTATCTCTGTAAATCATAACAACTCCTTACGATTTATTTTATGATAACACCAACTAGCATTGGTCTAACATTCGCCTTGCCATTTGCACTTCATAGGGACTGCCGATATAAATCGGCGAAAGCTGATTGATGTTTTCCACTTTTACAGAAAGAATATCCTGATTGCCGTCGATGGCCATTCCTCCGGCCTGCTCCATGATAAACGCCATGGGCTGCAACTCAAAAAGCAGCCGCAACTTGCCCTGGGGAGACTTTTTCAAAGCCGGATATGTGAATAAGCCGCCCTTCTTAATCAGAATCTGATTGATGTCGGGCACGAAACCGCCGCTGTAACGCAATTTGTAACCTTCGCTCTCCATCTGATCGATAAACTTGAGATGTTTGTCCGTCCAGTCGCGGCGCAGGCCGCCCGGAGAAAAAATAGAACCCTTTTCCTTCAACTTGATATTTTCCTCGGACAAAACATATTCGCCTTCGCGATTCAGCACAAATTCATGAGCGCCTTTTCCCGCCGAATAAATCATCGTAATCAAAGGGCCGTATGTAATATAGAGCGCGGCTACCATCGTGTTTCTGCCGCAGTCCAGAACCGAATTTTTATGAATGCCGATAATCGTGCCGATGGACAAATTGGAGTCCACCAGAGAAGAACCGTCCAGCGGATCAGCCGTGACGATATACTTTTCCTGGCCCGTGCCGATGTCAATGATATCCTCCAACTCTTCCGATGCGTACTGACGCACAAAACCGGAAAACTGCAGCTGATTTTTGAGGATTTCATCGGAGGCACGATCCAGCGCCATCTGATCTTCGCCGTAAACATTTTTCAGTCCGGCAAGTTTTCTGTTGGATTCATGGATCTTCGCTGAGATATATTTACCGACAACGGCAATCTGCCAGATGAGACGTCTTAACTCCACCTCCACGCCCGCCATCCACATATGCCGTCTTAAATCAATGATATGTTTCGTGTAATCGCAAATCCCCTCTCCCATAACAACCTCCGCTGATATAAAATATAACTTCCCTGGCGCATGTCGGCAATTCTTTTTTCGCCTTCGTAAATAACATTGTTTGAGCTTACTTGCAAATATTTAGAAGAAATAATTAACGGGGGTATTATTTCAATAGCTTATAAACATTTGATGTTTTTTGTTTAATAATTATCCGGGGATAACACAGCTGTGTGGTCCTGCTTTACGTGCCATAAGGCTGATCACGGCATTCCTGCCGATCATTACACTGCTAACGAATTTTTAAGCTTTTACATTGACTTCGCTAATTCATTAAGCTAAACAAAACTCTCTTTTTATCGACATTATCAAAAACAAATCAGGAGGTTATTGTGAACCCGTCAAAATCTTACAAAATCGCTGTTGTTCCCGGCGACGGAACAGGCCCGGAAGTTGTCGCCGAAGGTTTGAAAGTGCTCAAGGCCGTCGGCGCTTCGCAAAAAATAAAATATGAATTCGTCCACTACGATCTGGGTGGTGAACGCTATAAGAAAACGGGGGAAATTCTGCCCGATTCGGTTTTGGAAGAACTCAAAAATTTCGACGCGATTTATCTGGGCGCCATCGGTCATCCCGATGTAAAACCGGGCATTCTGGAAAAGGGAATTCTGCTGAAGATGCGTTTCGAACTTGACCAGTACATCAACCTCCGGCCGGTCAAACTCTATCCCAATGTTCCCTGTCCTTTAAAAGATAAAGGTCCGCAGGATATCGATTTCGTCGTTGTGCGGGAAAACACGGAAGGGCTTTACACCGGCGGCGGCGGATTTCTGAAAAAGGGCACGCCCGATGAAGTGGCGATTCAGGAATCCATCAATACCAGAAAAGGCGTGGAACGCTGTCTTCGTTATGCTTATCAATATACCGCCAAGAGAAACAAGGCGAACAAATTAACCCTTTGCGGGAAAACCAATGTTTTGACCTACGCCTTTGACCTTTGGGAGCGGACTTTCAACGAACTGGCCGGGGAATATCCGACAATCAAGACTGATTATGTCAATGTGGACGCGACCTGCATGTGGATGGTCAAGAATCCTGAATGGTTCGACGTGATCGTCACCGACAACATGTTCGGAGACATCATCACCGATCTGGGCGCGATGATTCAGGGCGGCATGGGCATCGCGGCCGGCGGGAACATCAATCCCGAAGGCGTTTCCATGTTCGAACCGATCGGCGGTTCCGCCCCGAAATATACGGGCAAAAACGTCATCAATCCTCTGGCGGCCATTTGCGCCGGCGGCATGATGCTGGAAACTCTGGGCGAGGACAAGGCAGCCGCGAGAGTAGAGGCCGCTGTGATCAAACTTCTGGAAAGCGGAAAACTCAAAAGCCTTGATGCCGGGAAGATGGGCATGTCCACAAGCGAAATAGGCGACTGGCTGGCGGATAAGGTTTAATTGTGAATGACGAATGACGGCGGCTGAAAATCGGCAAGGTTTCTCATCACTCTTTTGATGCCTCATCGATCACGTTATTGAGCACATCTTCCGGCCACTGTTTTTTCCCCATTGTTTCAGGCAGACGGTGCAGAATGTTGGAAATGCGTTTTCCGTAGGCAATGGCTTTCTTCAAATCATCGGACAAATCCGTCACACTTTTCTTCCGGGACAATGCCTCTTTCGTCGCGTCAGGTATTGCTTTGAGATTCCCGACAATTCTTCCGTGCGTCAGACCGGTCAGCATGGAATTATCGTAACCGCCGAAAGGAGCCCGAATATCATCCTTAAAAAGCACCAACGGTTTTCCGGCCGCGAACGCCAGAGAAGCTTCAACAATCATGCCTTCATCGGGAACGCGTCCGTTCAGATTACACACAACGGCATCGCATCCTTCTATCAGCTCATACACATCCATTGAAAACATGGCGTAATCAACCCGTTTGCGTATCGCGGGAACGGCCGACGGAATCCACGACTTTCCGAAACGCATGACATGCGCCTCGATGCCGTCACGATGAGGCAGAAAGGTTTGAAAGCCCGCTTTTTCCAACACATCGGCAATCGCCTTCATCCCGCCGACTTCTTCCGCGCAGAACAGCGGACCGGAACAATAGATTCGATATTTTCCCATATAAAAACCTGACACCCCCGTATGGTCTGATTCTTTGAATTATCAGAGAGTATAATAAAGCATCAGATGAATCAACCAACTATTTTTCAACTATTTTTCAGGCCGGGGGAATCGCCCGGACAGTCGATTGCCCCGAACAACATTTTTCAGTTCTTGCATTTTCGTCTCAAGATTGCTATCAATCTGCAACATAGGGCATAAGTATTCTGCAAAGCATTTCCGAGACAAATGCTGAATCGACAAAAATATCATTATGAAGAATTATTATGTTTTCATCTTTATTTTTGTTCTGGCAACGGCTGTTATCGCCAGCGTTATTTACGCCATCTGGCGCAGCCGGCGGGTTGAGCAGAAATTAATCAGCATTATTCACGGCTCTCCCATTCCCACTTTCGTTTTGTCTAAAGACGGCAAAATCATTTACTGGAACCGGGCCCTGCAAGCGCTAACCAGCATCCGGCCGAGTGAAATTCTCGGAACCAATCACCACTGGCGGGCTTTTTATAAGACGGAACGCCCCTGTCTCGCCGATCTCATTCTTGATGGCCGGACCAGTGAACTGGAAAAGTTCTATGCCAAACGATGGAAAAAATCAGACCTGCTGGAAGACGCTTATGAAGTGACGCAATTTTTCCCCGATCTTGGTGAAAAAGGAAAATGGTTCCGCATCACCGCGGCAGGCCTCAGAGAGTCCAATGGTGTTTTATTCGGGTCCATGGAAACGCTGGAAGACATCACGGAACAGAAAATAGCTCAGGATGAACTTTTGCAGAGGACCAAACTGGAATCTCTGGGAATATTCGCCGATGGCGTCGCCAAGGACTTTGACAGCCTTCTCACCGCCATTCTGCGCAATGTCTTTCTGGCCAAAATATCCGCCAGCGATGAAGATAAAATTCTGGAGGATGGTCTGGCCGTGGCCGAACGCGCCGGTCTCCAGGCCAAGGCGCTGGCTCATCGTCTGAATACCTTCGCGCAGGGCGGATACCCGGTCCGCAAAATTGAAAGTCTCGGACCTGTTTTGCGGGAAGCCGCGGAAAAAGTCTTCAGAGATTCCAAGATCACCTGCAAGATGTCTATTGTCGGGGATTTGTGGCCATGCGAGGTTGACGCCGGTCAGATAAAACAGGTTCTGGAAAACATTCTGATCAATGCCATGGAAGCGATGCCCGACGGCGGCAACGTGGAACTCATCGCGGAAAATACGACGATTGGAACAACGATCAGGTCTCTGGAACAAGGCAATTATGTGCGTATTATCATCAGGGATAATGGGATTGGAATTTCCCGGAAGAATCTCTCCAGGATTTTCGATCCCTATTTTACGACTAAAAAAACGAAGGAACTCGGCGGTATAGGGCTGGGTCTGGCCATATGCGACTCCATCATCAAGAATCACAACGGTCTCGTCTCGGTCGAATCCGTTGTCAATACCGGAACAACGTTTTCCATATATTTAGCCGCAAAACCGACAAACGGTCATTAGATTTGAAAATATATACTCTGCTTTCCGCAACGGCAATCCATCCGATAAAACGATAGAGATATCATTGGTCTGCCTGATATTTCTGCAATTTGGCACGCAACGTCTTGCGGGTGATGCCCAGGCGGCGCGCCGCTTCGCTCTTGTTGCCGGCGCAGGCATCCAGCGTTTCCCCAATACTTTTCTTCTCAATATCCTCCAGAGACAGATTTCGGGATGCGTTATCCTTTTGAATTTCACCGCTGACGGCATCCTGCTCCGGCATTAACGCCAGATCGCCGGTATCCAGGATATCGCTTCTGGTCAAAACGACCGCCCGCTCAACAGCGTTCATCAACTCCCGGATGTTGCCCGGCCAGCGGTGAGACAGAAATTTTTCCATCGCCTTCGGCGTAAATCCTGTGATCGCTTTGTTGTTTTTTTCCGCAAAGGACTGAAGAAAATGCTGAGCCAGCATCGGAATATCCTCCTTCCTTTCCCGCAACGGCGGCACATTTAAGGAAACGACGTTCAAACGGTAAAACAAATCCTCGCGAAAATTTTCTTTTTGAATTTCTTCTTTCAAATCCTTGTTGGACGCGGCAATCAGCCGCACGTCAACCTTCATCACATCCGCCCCGCCGACGCGCGTTAATTCCCGCTCCTGCAGGACACGCAGAAGCTTCACCTGCATCGCCCTGGACATTTCGCTGACTTCATCCAGGAACAGACTCCCGCCGTCCGCCTGAACAAACTTCCCTTCCCGACGTCGTTCCGCGCCTGTAAACGAACCTTTTTCATGACCGAAAAGTTCCGATTCCAATAACGTTTCCGTCAGTGCGGCGCAGTTGATCTTGATAAAAGGCGCGTCTTTGCGCGGGCTGTTATAATGGATCGCATTGGCAATCATTTCCTTACCGGTGCCCGATTCTCCGGCGATTAAAACCGTGGCTTCCGTCGGCGCGACCTGAGCAATGATTTCCAGAACCCTGACCATGGCCGGACTCTGACCGATCAGATTTTTCCGGTCAAACCGCTCACCGAGCCTGATCTTCAAATTCTCGTTTTCCGTTTTCAACCGGTTGTGTTCGGTCGCGCGCTCAATCACGATTTTAAGTTCGTCAAAATCCAGCGGTTTGGTCAGATAATCATAAGCCCCTTTTTTCAGGGCGCTGACCGCCGTTTCCACAGACGCGTACGCTGTCATAATGATCACCGGAATTGCCGGATTGATGATCTTCATCTGTTCCAGCGCTTCAATGCCGGAGATATTGAGCATCCGGATGTCCATTAAAATCATGTCAAAAGATTTCCCGCGAACATTCTCGATGGCCGCGGCACCGTCATCGGCCGTGGCAACCTCATATCCCCAGCCGCTCAAAAGTTTCGACAGCATCATTCTGTGGGCGGCATCATCATCCACAACCAATATCGTCTGTTTCATTTTCATGACCACTCCTCTTTTTCTTCAACTGATTTCACCGGGGAAAGAATAGAAACACCGTAGCGCCTTTTCCGGCGACGCTTTCCACTTTGATTTTTCCTCCGTGAGCCTCCATGATTTTCTGAACGACGGCCAGCCCCAGGCCGGTCCCCGCCGGTTTGGACGTGAAATAGGGATCATAGATGCGCGGCAGATCCGTTTCCCTTATACCGGTCCCGTTATCCGCAATAACCGCCTGAACATTTCCCCCCTCTCTCGTCAGCGTAATTTCCAGCTTTCCGCCGGTTTTCATCGCGGCTATCGCGTTGAGAAAAATATTCAGAAAAACCTGCCTGATTTTGTCGGAATCAACATCGACCGGGCTCTCTTCGCCGATCATATTGAAAATCACGTCAATATTATTTTTCCGCGCTTCCGCTTCCGTCAATTTCATAGTGCGCTCCACTAAATCCGAAAGGCGCGTTGTTTCCTTCTTCAGTTCCAGCGGCCGGGCGAATTC
>JASEHT010000179.1 GCA_030018675.1 Smithella sp. | reverse complement strand
CTTTTGAGACCTTCAGTTGCATTTTTTTCGTTTAATTTGAGATTAAGAGCGTCCAATATCCCGTTGATAAAGGAACCGGAATTTTCCGAACCGAAAGTTTTTCCGAGATCAACGGCTTCATTTAAAGTGACTTTGGGCGGAATGTCATCACAATACAGAAATTCAAACACGGCCAGCCGTAAAATATTTACGTCAACGCGGGACATGCGTCCGAGCGACCAGTTATCCGAACAGCCGGCAATGAGCTTATCCAGCTCGTCCTTGTGATCAAAAGTTCCCTGAACTAAAAATGCGGCAAATTCTTTCGCGGCCTGAGGCGCGGCAAAATTCCCCCAAAAAAGATCCAATGCGTCCTGCGCATCGATCTCCACAAAATTCAAGCTGTAAAGAACCTGTAAGGCAATTTCCCTTGCCTTTCTCCGCCCGCGCATTTAATTATTGAACCTCGAAGAACCTTTGTCAGGCCGCCATATTGCCGGAATGCCCGCCTCCAGGCGGACAGTTACATGTTAAATTTTTTTGAACAAATCGACCATTTCTATCGCCGTCATCGCCGCGTCGGCGCCTTTATTGCCCGACTTCGTTCCCGCCCTTTCAATGGCCTGTTCAATCGTATCGGTCGTTAACACACCGAATACAACCGGAACTTCCGTTTCCAAACCGACCATGGCGATCCCTTTGGATACCTCGGCGCTGATATATTCGAAATGAGGGGTCGCGCCGCGAATAATCGCCCCCAGACAAATGACGGCGTCATAGCGTCCGCCTTTGGCCAGTTTCTTCGCCGTAAGCGGCAGCTCAAAAGAACCGGGAACTTTATAAATGACAATGTCCTTTTCTTCCGCTCCCGCTCTCATTAACGCGTCAATGGTTCCTTCGATCAGTCTACCGCAAATAAAGTCGTTAAACCGGCTGGCCACGATGCCAAACTTCATTCCTTTGGCGACTATTTTCCCTTCAATTATCTTCGGCATAGCTTTACACCATCCTTATGTTTGATTTGAACCGTTCTGAAAATTATAATTCCAAGAGATGTCCCATCTTTTTCTTCTTTGTTTTCATATAATGAATGTTGTTTTCATTGGGATCGATTTCAATGGACACCCGTTTGATCACTTCAATTCCATATCCTTCCAGACCGACGATTTTCTTCGGATTGTTGGTCAACAACCGCATTTTCCGCACCCCGAGATCAACCAGAATTTGCGCGCCGATGCCGTAATCTCTCAAGTCCGGTTTGAAACCAAGCTCAATATTCGCTTCCACCGTATCCTTGCCCGCTGCCTGCAGAGCATAAGCCTTGATTTTGTTGACCAGGCCGATGCCGCGGCCTTCCTGACGCATGTATAAAATGATACCCTTGCCTTCTTTCTGCACCATGCTCATCGCCCGATGAAGTTGATCGCCGCAATCACATTTCAGGGAACCGAAAAGATCTCCGGTCAGGCATTCGGAATGAACCCGGACCAGCACTTCGTCCTCCGCTTTAATATCGCCCTTGACCAGGGCGATATGCTGCCAATCATCGACATCGTTCTCGTAAACGATCAATTTAAAATCTCCACCGAAACGGGTCGGAATCGTTGTCTCGGCCATTCTCTTGATCATGGATTCATTCTGCATGCGGTAGTCAATCAGGTCCGCGATGGTAACAATTTTTAATTTATGTTCCTTGGCAAAAATCTCCAGATCCGGCATACGGGCCATCGTGCCGTCGTCTTTCATAATCTCGCATATCACGCCGGCCGGCGTCAAACCGGCCAGACGACATAAATCAACGGAACCTTCTGTCTGTCCCGTGCGCACAAGAACCCCGCCCTTTTTCGCGCGGATGGGAAATACATGTCCCGGGCTGACCAAATCGTCCGGTTTGGCCTGCGGATTGACGGCCGCCTGAATCGTTGTTGCCCTGTCCGCGGCAGAAATCCCCGTTGTAATACCGCACCGCGCTTCAATGGACACGGTAAACGCGGTGCCGAAACGCGCCTGATTATCCTGAACCATCTGTTTTAAATTAAGTTTATCCGCTGTTTCTTCATTCAGCGTCAAACAGACCAAACCGCGGCCGTAGCGGGCCATGAAGTTGATGGTTTTTGCCGTGGCGAACTGAGCTGCCATGAAAAGATCGCCTTCATTTTCGCGATCTTCGTCATCCACCAGAATAACCATTTTCCCGTTTTTAATGTCCTCGATTGCTTCCTTAATCGTGCTGATTGCCATTGAATTATCCTTACTTCTTAAAAACCATGTTTTTCCAGAAAATCCTTATCGATTCCCCGGTTCGTTTGCAATAACTTTTCCACATATTTGCCCAAAACATCCGTCTCAATATTGACCGGTTCAGATTCTTTTTTGGTCACTATCGTGGTGTTGGCCGCCGTGTGAGGAATTATATTAACATAAAACCTGTTTTTTTCAAGTTTGTTCACGGTCAGACTGACACCGTCGATGGCGACGGAACCCTTCTCCACAATGTAGCGGGATATATTTTCACCCATTTCCACCGCCAGAATCAGCGAGCCGGATTTCTGCGTCCGCGACAAAATTCTGCCCGTGGCATCGACATGTCCGAGGACAAAATGACCGCCGACGAATCCCCCCACCCGCAGAGATTTCTCCAGATTGACTTTGTGACCCGTCTGTAAAAACCGGAGCGTGGTTCTGGCGAGCGTTTCCGCAGAGACATCCGCCTGAAAGGTTTTTTGACCCAGAGACGTTACCGTCAGGCAGGCGCCATTCACAGCCATACTATCGCCAAGAGACACTTCTTCGAGGCTGATAGAGGATTCAATTTCCAGAACAGCGTCCGCACCTTTCATCGTCAGGCGCTTCAGTACGCCCAATCCTTCAACAATTCCGGTGAACATAATTATTTTTTACCCTTGCTCAATAGATCCTTCAGTTCGGACATGAATTCGCCGACATCACGGAACTGCCTGTAAACGGAAGCGAATCTCACATAGGCAACCCCGTCGAAACTCTTCAACTCATTCATTATTTTTTCCCCGATGATGGTTGAGGAAATTTCTTCCACCTGCATTTCCTGACAGGCCTGTTCAACATTTTCGACCAGCTTGTCGATAGCCTCCATACTGATCGGACGCTTTTCGCAGGCTTTTTTCAAACCATTCAATATTTTCTGCCGGTCGAACTGCTCACGACGTCCGTCTTTTTTCACCACCATCGGCAGCACATCTTCCACATATTCATACGTGGTGAAGCGTTTGGTGCACCCCAGACATTCACGGCGCCGCCGAACGGCTTTCCCGTCTTTGCTGATGCGTGAATCAATCACCTTGTTTTCCGAATGGCCGCAAAATGGACACTTCATAATGGCCTCACCTTCATTAAAGTTGCTTCACTCTGATTCCCGCCTCTTTCAGCATCTGAGCGGCAAGCTTATCATGGTATCCGTCATGGACAACGATGCGGACAATGCCCGCGTTGATGATCATTTTCGCGCAGATCACACAGGGGTGATTGGTGCAATACAATGTTGAACCTTTGGTATTAACGCCGTGTAATGCCGCCTGAATGATGGCGTTTTGCTCGGCGTGAAGACCGCGGCATAATTCATGGCGCTCGCCTGACGGAACCTTTAACTGTTCACGCAGACAACCGATATCGAGGCAGTGCTGAAGTTTGGAAGGAGCGCCGTTGTATCCGGTGGCCAGAATCCGGCGGTCACGGACCAACCCCGCGCCAACGGCTCTTCGGAGACAGGTGCTTCGTTTGGAAACGAGTTCCACAATATCCAGAAAATAATTGTCCCAGTCAGGCCTTTTGTTGGTTTTTGCAGCCGTGACGGCTGAAGAGGTTTTTTTGACGGCCATAGTAGAGCCTCAATTCATCGCTTGCGACGTGAGCTAAGATTTTTTGATTCTTTCCTGATAAAGAGGAAAACGTTCGCACAGATTCTTCACTTTTTCCGCAACGGCTTTATTTTTTTGCTCGTTGTTGATGTCCTTAATCACGTCGGCGATAAAGGAGGCAATCAATCGCATCTCGTCTTCCTTCATGCCGCGTGTGGTCACCGCGGGAGTGCCTATTCGGATGCCGCTGGTGATTTGAGGACCTTTGGTATCGAAAGGAATGCCGTTTTTATTCACCGTGATGAAGGCGCGATCCAGCACGTCCTGCGCGTCTTTCCCCGTCACGCCCTTATCGGTCAAATCCACCAGCATCAGATGATTATCCGTTCCACCCGAAACAAGCCGGAATCCCTGATTCTTCAACTCATCCGCCATAGCCTGAGCGTTCTTGATGATCTGCCGCTGATATTCCTTGAATTCCGGCATCAGCGCTTCCTTGAAGGCGACGGCCTTCGCCGCAATCACGTGCATCAAGGGTCCGCCCTGCATACCCGGGAAAACCCTGCTGTTGAGCGTTTTGGCGTAGGCTTCCTTGCACATCACCAGACCCCCGCGCGGCCCGCGCAGAGTCTTATGGGTCGTGGTCGTGACATATTCGCAGACTGGAACCGGAGAAGGATGCAATCCCGTACAGACGAGTCCGGCGATATGAGCAATATCCGCCATAATCACGGCGCCGACTTCATCGGCGATTTGCCGGAACTTTTCAAAATCCAGCGTACGCGGGTAAGCGCTGGCTCCCACAATCATCATTTTGGGTTTATGTTCCTTCGCCAGTTTTTCGAGCTCATCATAATCGATTGTTTCCGTTTCCTTGCTCACGCCGTACGGAACGATCTTATAAAGTTTTCCCGAAAAATTAGCCGGACTGCCGTGGGACAGATGCCCGCCGTGGGAAAGATTCATTCCCAGGATCGTGTCGCCGGGTTGCAAAGCGGCAAAGTAAACCGCCATGTTCGCCTGCGTGCCCGAATGCGGTTGAACATTGACATGATCCGCGCCGAAAAGTTTCTTGCAGCGCTCAATCGCCAGATTTTCCACGATATCCACGTACTCGCAGCCACCGTAGTAGCGTTTCTCCGGATAACCTTCAGCGTACTTGTTGGTCATTACGGAGCCCTGCGCTTCCAAAACCGCTTCGCTGACAAAATTTTCCGAAGCGATCAATTCTATTTTCCCTGCCTGACGGCGTGTTTCCAAATCAATGGCCTGACTGACCTCTAAATCA
>JASEHT010000178.1 GCA_030018675.1 Smithella sp. | reverse complement strand
CGGCTGTAAAAAATCTGCTCAAAAATAATCCCAAACTTTCGCTGGATGCTTTTGAACTTCTTGAAGTCAACGAAGCCTTTGCCGGCCAGTATCTCGGTTGCGAAAAGGAACTTGGTTTAAATCGTGAAATTACCAACATCAACGGCAGCGGTATCGGACTGGGACATCCCGTTGGATCCACCGGATGCCGGATCATGGTTACGCTGATTCATGCCATGCGTAAACACGGCAAGACGCTGGGTCTGGCCACGCTTTGCGGCGGCGGTGGTGTTTCCATGGCCACGGCCATCGAAATTTTATAGAAATCCTATCAAGGGTTGATTGTGTTTTCGGCTTCAGGAAGAGCATGACTTTCGCTCTGCTCTTCCTGGCCGGATTCATCTTTTTGTTCATCATCTCCGGGGACCTTTTCGCCCGTCAGGCCTGTTTCTTCCTGACCGCCTTCTTCCGGTTCGGAGACAACCTCATCATATTCGGGGATAACAATTCCCCGGCGCACCATGATTTGATAAATTCTTTCCGACTGATTTCCCACGTATCTTGACGTTCCGTCCGTCTTGTATCTGCGGGGACTGGGCAAAACCGATGCCAGCACGGCGGCTTCACGGGCGCTCAACGAAGCGGCGCTTTTTCCGTAATGTTTTCGAGCTGCTGCTTCAATGCCATAAACCCCATCACCCCATTCGGCCACATTTAAGTACAGTTCCATAATTCTTCGTTTACTTAAATTACGCTCCATTCGCCAGGTAATGATTGCCTCTTTGATTTTCCTGACAGGGTTCCTGGATGGAGAAAGATATAAATTTTTTGCCAACTGCTGGGAAATGGTACTGCCTCCGGCCTTAAATTTCTTCTTCTTGATATCCTTTTTTAGAGCTTTCTGCATGGCTTCAAAATCAAATCCTTCGTGAGACCAGAACTTATCATCTTCCGCAATAATAACGGCCTTCGTGACATAAGGCGATATTTGGGAAAGAGGCACCCAGATATTCCTAACCTTCTTTTTTATGCCTTTTTTTTCCCAGTCTTTTTCACGGTATTTCATGAAAGCTGTTTTTTCGGGACGGTTTTTTTTCAGATAGGCAATATCTGGATAAATAAAATAACGTCCTGTGTCGAGGACAAAAAAACCGATAACTAAAATCAATATTATTGAAAAAATTTTCGCCGAAAATCTCATAGGGGTCCCCTTAACTAATATCTCCCAATATGTAAAACATCACTATCCGGTTTTGATAAACTTTACCAGCAGGCGTTCCATAGCCGAAAACGCACATAAAATACAATGATTATTTCAATCCCTTTTGGGGAGATGTTCTTTCTGTAATAACTAATATAAACAATTACTTGTGATAAAAACGTCCTTCGGCAGGTTAAAAATTACATTGACAATACCTTCCATTTTTAGTAGGGTTGCCTAAATTTTGGGACCGGTCGCGCATTGTTTCGGAAATGCGCGACAAGTGTGTACAAATAAAGGCTTTTTCGGTTTAAAATTATGATATTCAATCGAAATATGTACACCGTTAATAGGATATTACTCCCCATCAAACAGGAGGTATTTCATTATGAAACGGCAGATTCTCGTATTGTCAGGACTATTTGTCCTTTTTTTATTTTTCGCTTCTAGCCCGAGCGCTTTTGCGACTCATTATAAAGTAAAGAGCGGCGACACACTTTACAGCATTTCCAAAAAATTCAATGTCAGCGTCAATGAAATAAAAAAAGCCAACAATCTCCAGAAATCCACAATCCGAAAAAATCAGGTTTTAAAAATAACCAGCAAAAACGAAAGGCCTTCTTCCGCCAGGCACAGCGGCAAACCGTCTTATTATATCGTCAAGAAAGGAGACACCCTTTCCAAAATAGTGCAGAAAACAAACGTGCCCATGAAACAAATAACCGCGTTGAACAACATCAACCCCCAGCGCATACGTCCGGGTCAAAAGCTTATTCTGGCCAAAGCGGCTCCCGCACCCAGGAGATCAACCGAGATTATTGAAGATCAGGACGAAGATATTGACGGCGAAGAAGACGCTGAAGAAGAAAGTTTCTTTTCTTCCGTGTTCAAAAATGAAGGCCAGCGTTCGGATAATGACTTTTCTTCAGATTTGGAAAGCAGGAAAGAATTTTTAGGAAAATGGAACAGCCCCACGGAGACACAATTATTGGTCAAGGTGGCAACTGAATTTATCGGAGCCCCGTACCGCTTGGGCGGTTCTTCCGTGAAAGGCCTCGACTGCTCGTCTTTCGTCCAGAAAATTTATCGAATTTTTGACGTTAAATTACCCCGCGTTGCCCGAGAACAATCCCGGGTCGGGGTCACAATCGACCGCGAGGAACTGGCCGAAGGTGATCTCGTCTTTTTCCACACGAACCGTTCTTTCGGACATGTGGGCATCTATATCGGCAATGATGAGTTTGTGCACGCTTCTTCCAAGCGAAAAGTCGTACGGATTGACAGTTTGAATTCACCTTACTATCAGAAGAGATTTCAACGCGCTGTCCGGATTAAAACACTGGATGGATGATTAATAGTCTTTTATATTCAATGCTTTCTATGAGAACAGCCCTGTAATCCACCGGCGGGCTTTGAAAATACCTTCAAAGCCCGTTTTTTTCATACTTTTTCCTTTTTGCCGGTTGATTATCCGTTGAGTTTATTATATAAGTTCGCGTCTAAAAATGCTTTATCGCTTTAAATTCTTATATTTAAGGGATGAAAAATGGGAAAAAACTTGGTGGAAAAAATTCTGGCCGGTCATCTGGTCTCCGGCAATCTTGTCCCCGGCGAGGAAATCGGTATTCGAATCGACCAGACCCTCACTCAGGACGCCACAGGCACCATGGCCTATCTGCAATTTGAGGCCCTGAAAGTGCCGAAAATAAAAACGGATTTATCCGTCAGTTATGTTGATCACAACACGATACAAATCGGTTTTGAAAATGCGGATGATCATCTCTATCTCCAGAGCGTTGCGCAGAAATACGGCATTGTTTTTTCCCGCGCGGGCAACGGCATCTGTCATCAGGTTCATCTGGAAAGGTTCGGAAAACCGGGCAAGACACTCATTGGCTCGGACAGTCACACCCCCACCTGCGGAGCCTTGGGCATGATGGCCATCGGGGCGGGCGGATTGGATGTCGCACTGGCCATGGCCGGGAAACCTTTTTATCTGGTCTGCCCCAAAGTGATCAGGATCAATCTGACCGGCAAACTGAAATCATGGGTTTCCGCCAAGGATGTCATTTTAAAGGTGCTGGAAATCTTCAGCACCAAGGGGAACGTCAATACGGTGTTTGAATACAGCGGCAAAGGAATGGAATCGTTGACGGTTCCCGAACGCGCGACCATTGCCAACATGGGCGCCGAGTGCGGCGTAACCACGTCCATTTTCCCGAGCGATAAAATGACACGACTTTTTCTGCGTTCACAGCGGCGGGAAAAAGACTTCACCGAATTCAAACCGGATAAAGACGCCCGGTACGCGAAAACCGTCACCATCGACTTGTCCAAAATAGAACCGATGACGGCAAAACCGCACAGCCCGGATAACATCAGCACCGTCAGAAAAATGAAAAAAATCGCTGTTGATCAGGTTTGTCTGGGAAGCTGCACCAATTCGTCTTATAAGGATCTGGTGACGGTCGCGAAAATTTTGAAAAATAAAACCGCGCATCCCCGCGTCAGTTTCATTTTAGCGCCCGGATCCAGACAGGTTCTGGAGGACTTATCCAGAAACGGCTATCTGGCCGATCTGATTTCTTCCGGCGCGAGACTGATGGAAAACGCCTGCGGTTTTTGCATCGGAAACAGTCAGAGTCCGAAATCGGGAGCGGTTTCCCTGCGCACATCCAACCGTAATTTTCAGGGACGTTCGGGAACCATGGATGCCGACGTTTATCTGGTCAGTCCGGAAACAGCGGCGGCGGCGGTTATCACCGGACAGTTTATCGACCCCCGCGATTTAAAAATGCGCTATCCCAAGATCGCGTTACCGAAGAAGTTTTCTGTTGACGATTCGATGATCCTATGGCCGGCCAGAACAAAGAAAGACGTGGAGGTTATTCGCGGTGCGAATATCGGCATTCTTCCCCGAAGTCCCGAACTTCCCGACACCATTCACGGCCACGTTACAATCAAAGTGGAAGACAAAATCACCACCGACCATATTATCCCGGCGGGGGCACGGATGAAATACCGTTCCAATATCCCCAAGTACTCCGAATTTGTGTTTGAAAATGTGGACGCCACGTTCGCCAAACGCGCCATGTTCGTCCGGCAGGACGGCAAGCAGAATATTATCGTGGCCGGACATTCCTACGGACAGGGATCTTCCCGCGAACACGCGGCTATCTGCCCCATGTTTCTCGGTGTCCGCGCGGTTCTGGCCAAATCGTTCGAGAGAATTCACGCCGCCAACCTCATCAATTTCGGCATCCTGCCGTTAACGTTTTGCGTCGACAGCGATTATGATTCCATCGACAACGAAGATATTCTCGAAATCACCGACGTAAAAAGAATCGTTTCAGAAGACGGCAAGTTTTTGATGCGGAATAAAACCAGGGGGATTGCTTTTTACGTCACCTGTGTTCTTTCTGAAAGACAAAAACAAATCATTCTGGCCGGCGGCGCACTCAATATCAACAATCCCGAAGGAGACAATAAATTGCATGGCAAAAAAAATTAAAGTGACAACCCCCCTCGTCGAAATGGACGGCGATGAAATGACCAGAATCATGTGGCAGATGGTCAAAGACAAATTGCTTTTCCCTTATCTTGATATGGAAATCGATTATTACGACCTGCATGTAAAACATCGCGACGATACTGATGACCAAGTTACACTCGACGCGGCCAAAGCGATTATGAAATACGGCGTCGGCATCAAGTGCGCCACCATCACGCCCAATGAAGACCGCGTTGTGGAATATCAGCTGAAAAAAGCCTGGAAAAGTCCTAACGGAACCATCCGCGCAATGCTTGACGGCACCGTTTTCCGTAAACCGATACTGGTTGACAATATCAAACCGGCGGTTGCATCCTGGAAAAAACCGATTACCATCGGGCGCCATGCCTACGGCGACGTTTACAGCAACACGGAATTTGATGTTCCTTCCGCGGGCAAGCTTGAACTGGTCTTTACTCCACAGGATGGAAGCAAGACCATCAGCGTGCCGGTTTTTAATTTCCCGGGCAAGGGAATTGCGCAAGTT
>JASEHT010000177.1 GCA_030018675.1 Smithella sp. | reverse complement strand
AGCGGCATGCTGCTTATTCCAGTGCACTAAGTGGCCGGTATCGTCATAGAGATAAAGAATACCCGGAACAGTTTCGAGGATGGCTTCATTAAGTAACTGAGTCCGTTTCAAGTCTTCTTCGACATGTTTGCGCTCGCTGATATCGATGCTGTTAACAATCATTCCAATGTTTTTACCGTCGGCACTATAGATGGGGCGGCCGGTTGAACGAAGCCAGGTATACGTGCCGTCTTTGCGCCGGTAGCGCTGTTCGACTTCCTTTTCTGTTTCGGTCAGGATGCCTTCCATATATTTGGCTAATACACGGTCATGATCTTCAGGATGCACAAAATCAAACGCGTTGCGACGATCAAGCTCTTCAGGTTCATACCCGAGAATTTCACGTATGGAAGGGCTATTGTACATGAACAATCCCTCCGCGTTCATTTCACTCACAAAACCGCTCATGTTTTCGGTGATACGCCTGAATTTGATTTCGTTTTCACGCAACCTCTTTTCCATATCCATGCGTTCGGTAATATCCCTAAGGTTAGCGATGATCATTTCGATGGCGTCACCTTTCTTTACAGTGCTTCCGACTACTTCAAAAGTACGCCATGTCCCGTCAGCATGACGGATACGAATTTCAGCTTTGTTAATAGGAGAAGTTTCTCCCTTGATGAGAGTGTTAAAAAGATCAAAAAAATAACTTAAATCATCTGGATGAACGTTCTCAAAAGCATTTTTTTTATGCCTATCCTCCAGTTTATGTCCCAGAATATTTTCTACAGCGGGATTTTCATATATAATATGTCCCGAAGGATCAATTAAGACAATGATATCAGAAGACTGTTCGGTAAGCATGCGAAAAAGTTCTTGCTCGACAAGCAGGTTTTCCTCTGCCTTTTTGCGATCCGTGATGTCGATGCTGTTGATGATCATTCCGATATGTCGACCGTCGGATCCATAGATGGGGCGGCCTGTTGAACGCACCCAGATATAGGTGCCGTCTTTGCGCCGATAACGCTGTTCGACTTCCTTTTCTGTTTGCGTCTGGATTCCTTCCATGTATTGAGCGAATACATGGTTATGGTCATCGGGATGCACGAAGTCAAACGCGTTTCGACCATTCAGCTCTTCAGGGTCATACCCCAAAATTGCCCGCACGGAAGAGCTATTATAAAGGAATAGTCCATTCGCATCCATTTCACTCACAATACCGCTCATATTTTCAGCGATGCGCCTGTATTTAACCTCGTTTTCCCGCAACTTCTTTTCCATATCCTTGCGTTCGGTAATGTCCACATTGAATTCAGCAACAAGCCATTCGCCTGCCTTGTTTTGAAAAGGAATCGTATGTACCTCAATGGCGCGGTTACCTTCACGGGTGAGCACCTCTTCCGTGATGACGACCTGCCTACTATCCAGCGCCTTGGGAATACCGCAATTATCACAAGGGCTTTTTCGCCCCATAAAGTATTCGTAGCACTTTCTGCCCGCGGGATCTCCGTAGATTTTCTGCCAGGAATCGTCAACGAAGCGCAGGTTGAAGTCGGGATCGATGATGTCTATTCTTGTTTTTGTCACGTCCAGAATATAATTCAGTTGTTTGCGTTCCTCGGCAATTTTATCTTCAGCTTGTTTTCGCTCGGTGATGTCAATCTCTATGCCATCCCATACCACGTCGCCATTGGAGAGCTGACGCGGAACTGACAAAAAATTACGCCAGCGGATTTCACCGGAGGGCATTCTTGTCCTCACATCCTGATCCAGTTTCGTCTTGTTTCTGAAAGCCCGCGTTTCTGCTTCAATCAGGGAATCCAAATCCTCTTTGAGGATTTGTCCGTAAATGAGTTCGGGATGATGGATTGCTTCAACAACTTTAAAGCCATGCAGTCTTTCGACCGCCGGACTCAGGTAGGAAAATATCCGTTGCGATCCGTCCTTGCCGCTATTGATTTGGTACACCATTCCGTCAGCGAGTTTCTCACTGATACTTCGGAGTTGGTTCAAATAGTCTTTAACTGTCTCCTCTGTTTTTTTGCTTTCCGTAATATCGCTGATAATATGGACAATGGCAGAAAGGGCATTTTTATCGTCAAGAACGGGGAAAGCCCTGACATTGTATGTTTTATCTTTAACACGAAACTCCATTTTTTCGGGTTTGAGAGACTTCATTAGTTTTATTGCCGGGCAATCACGGACCGGTTTTGTTGTTCCATGAACAATTTTCCAGCAGAATTTTCCTATCAACGCCTTCGGAGAAAGGTCGAACATTTCCTGCATGGCGCGGTTGGTTCTCAGGATGCGTTGCTTCTTATCCAGCAGGCAAATCGCGTCACTGACTGCATCAAATGTTATCTGCCACTCTTTTGCAGCTTTATCCGAAGAATCCTTTTTTGAAGAAGATATTATTTTAGTAGTTGAAGTAGCCTTTGGAGTATTCTTGACTATTTTCCCTTTGCTTTTCAATGGCGATGAGGGTTTCTTTAAAACGGCTTTCTTATTCTCCGTTTTTTTTGTTCTTATATTGCTTGCGGATCTCGTCTTTGATTTTGTTTTCACGAGAAAATATTCTCCCTAATCGATTTTGTGAATATGAAAGATTTCCGAAAACAACCGCATGGGTAATAAATGCCGACTGAAAAGATCCGGCATAGCCCTCCAGTCTGATGAAGTAAACTGATGAAATATGTCGATAAGTGCTTTGATTTACTTGAATTTAGTATAAACCTTAAAATAATAAAGTCAACTTATTTGTGCGCGATATTAAGGGGGTTATTTTTTGACAAACGTATCAATTCGAATAAGAAATCCATCTGTTGTAAAAGTAACTGCTCCATTGTTGTCTGTCCGGTAAATTTCGGCGCCGGCTTCCTGATAACGCTCAAGAACCGATGGATGGGGATGATGGAATACGTTCGCTTTTCCCGCGCTGACAACGGCATAGCGACACGCAACCGCTTTAATGAATTCAGGACTGCTGGAGAGCCTCGAACCGTGATGAGGAACAATCAATATGTCATTTTTCAAATCAGCCTTTGTTTGAATCAATTTATTTTCGATGTTCGCGGAAATATCGCCAGGAATCAAAACACTTATTTTGCCGTACGTCATTTTTAAAACCAGGGATAAATCATTGACTTCGTCTTGCGTAAATATTTTTTCGTCGGTTATGTGGTTAGCCGGCGGCCATAAAATATCAACCCTTACATCCTTAAAAATTTGTTTTGTTGAGGTGTCGGATATAAGAGAAACCTTTATATTGTTCTTCCTGATGGCATGATGCCAGCCCGGGTAAACTTCCGGATCCACAGGTATTGCCGGTTGCCAGATTTCACGCACCTTAAAATGATTTAAAATATGTATCAATCCGAGCAGATGATCCGGGTGAGGATGGCTGAGAACAACCGTGTCGATGCGACTTAAACGTCTATGGTGAAGAAAAGGCGTGATCACAGACTTCCCCACATCGAAAGAGCTCTGCGCAAAGCCACCGCCGTCAATGAGCATGTTTGAGCCGCCGGGAAATTGCAGCAAGGTCGAGCTGCCCTGTCCGACATCAATGACCGTTAATCTTAAATCGGATGAATATTTCGACTTCAAAGAGAGATAGGTTATATCGGCGAAAAAAAACAAAACGCAGATCATCATCAAGCTTTTTATAACGGCGAGACGAAGTGATGAAGAAGTGCCGTTAATGTTTTTGATCTTTTTTCTCTCGAAATATTGAAAAAAAAGAAATATCAGAAAGTAAAAAAACAGAATTTCAACCATATTAGGTTTAGTCACGGACATGGAAGACCAGGGAATCGCAGAGATCTTTTGTATCGCATCAATCGAAAATTGAACGAAGAAAGAAGAAAGCTGGATAAAATATCCCGATAACGTCGCGGATAACAACGCGCTTAAAATAGCCAACATCAGCAGTGCAAGCGTCAGGGTTCCCAGAATAGGCACAGCGATAAGATTGGCGGCAATCGTTACGAAAGAAACCAGGTCGAAGTAATACATGATCAATGGCATGGTTCCGATAGTCGCTGCCACGCATACGGTGATCATGGTGTAAATATATCGAACAAAACCATGCATCCATTCAGGGAAAAAGGAAATCGTTTTGGGCATGAGGATATTAAAGCGGGGGATTATATAAATAATGGCCAGCACAGACATAAAAGACAACTGAAACGAAACATCAAACAGCGATTGAGGTGAAATAATCAGTATAATTAATCCGGCGAGAGCCAGCGTACTATAAAATTCCTTTTGTTTGCTCAATAGCAGGGCCATAAGAAAAACAAAAGCCATGATTGTCGCGCGCGTAACAGTCACGCCCATCCCGGCGATCAAAGCATAAAGCAATACGAAAATGAATGCGAAA
Source organism: Smithella sp. (assembly GCA_030018675.1). GTDB lineage: Bacteria > Desulfobacterota > Syntrophia > Syntrophales > Smithellaceae > Smithella. Next base: position 872 of record JASEHT010000177.1, on the reverse strand, counting down.
GATGCTGCGGATTTTACGATGTTGAATTTGAGCATCAAATATTCCGATCTTTTAAAAATCAGAAAAAACAGGAAAAAGGAGAAGGCGGCGACCATGCCGATATGCAAACCGGAAATGGCCAGAATATGGGAGGTCCCCGTTCTGCCGAATGCTTCCCTGATCTCGGACGGGATGGCGCTTTTATTCCCGAGCGTCATTGCTTCGATGATTTCTTTTTGAGGGGAGGAAGAATGATCATGAATAATTTTCCTGAAGGAACTTCTGAACGATTCCAGCTTTGTTTTTATCCGTCCGCCGCCGTTATTTCTCAAAAGAATTATTTCTGAAGAGTTCTGAACGTATCCGGAAACGTAGATGCCCTGGAGACCCATGAACCGCTCATAATTAAAAGCTCCCGGATTTTGAAAGTTTCTGATTTTCTTTAAGGTGGATCGGAAACGGATAAAATCGCCATAATTAAAAATAATATCTGGCGGCACGGATAATCGGACGATGCCGGACACCTGCGCATAGGCACTGTCTTTCATTGTGCGATAACATTTCACCAGTAAAACGTTTTTTTCGGGATAATAGACTGGCGGTTCAACAACAACGCCTTCAAGGATAACTTTGCCGCGATCAATATATTGAAGTATATCTCCGTCGCGCTCGGGAAAGTAGGTATGCCTTTTTATATTGAATGCGCCTGTAAAAAAGACAAAAATTAGAATAAAACAGAGTGATGCGATGATAAATTGTTTACGAATGCCGAGAAGAATTACCAAAAGACATATGATCGACGCGGTCAACAGCGAATCCAATGAAATGCAGAAATAACTGCCGAAGATGATTCCCGAGGCCAAAGCGATAAATACAAGAATCAGAGGCCTGCG
>JASEHT010000176.1:5014-5254 GCA_030018675.1 Smithella sp. | reverse complement strand
CCCGCACAGGTTGACCCGGCCTATAAGGCGTTCGATCCTTTCTATTTCGCTCCCGACAAGAATCCGAGTCCGATTGCCGATAACACGGTATATCAGTATGTCGTTGAACTCTGGCCGACAACCAACGTTTTCAAAAAGGGGCATCGCATTCGCGTCAGCATCTCCGCTTCTGATTTTCCCCATCTGTTCCCTATTTTGCGGCCGTCAACGAACACCATTGTTATTGATGAGAATCATCAG
>JASEHT010000176.1:0-5004 GCA_030018675.1 Smithella sp. | reverse complement strand
GGCTTGATTTCAAAGTCGCCAATAAAAACGGAGAGGGAACGCTTTGGAAATGGATTGATGGAAATGTCGGAGATTATCTGTTGACCCATAAGAACTAACAGTAAAAAAGGAGTGGCGCTGTTCCTAGTGCCACTCCTTTTTTTTACACTCTGTATTCAGAAGATAATCAGTATTACAGTTTGGGAATGAGTTTTCGCCTGCTGCCTCCCGTAAAATCAATTCTCAAAAAACGATTTAGGCGGAGTAACTTCAGATCTTGCCGCTGGCCTCTGCATCAAAAATGGCTCTGATGTTCATCACGGTCTATTTTAAGACTCAAATTTCTGGTGTTACAGTTCCCCCGTTAGTGCGGTGCAGGATATTTTCCTCATATTGAGGCAGGCGAAACACGACGTAATAGAAGAAGGCGTTTACGATATAAACAATACCGAAGGCCCAGAGCACATCGCTGGCGAAGTGCGCTCCCGCCGCAATTCGACCGATTCCGGTAAGAAACCCGACTAGGAGGCTAATGCCCAGGGCCACCCATTTGAACACTTCAAAAAGCAATTTCTTTGACGTGTAGCGTCCGGTGGAAATCAGCGTCGCCCATACGTCGGGACGCCTGAAGATAAAGAAAAAGACAATATACGCCGCCACGATGGCGACATGTCCCGAGGTAAAAGATTTCCCCACATCAATCAGCGAAGGCTCCTTCAGGAAGACCGGCTCCCACACCGAATAAAAATTCCACATTTGTTCCACTGAAGAGTTGGACCAGAGAAGCGTCTGGCGAGGGCGAGGTCGTCCATAGAAATCCTTGAAAAGCATATTCACGAGCAGAAGAGCGCTCGTGAAAACCGAGCAGAATGCGTATCCCCCGTAACGGAGCAGATAAGCGGCCTTCTTATGCCAGATGATTCCCGCAAGAATCATGGGAATGATCGTGAGATAGAAAAAGTACTCAAAGCCTTTGTTATATTTGTTTAGAAAATGCCATGGTTGAGCGTGTTCCAGATAGAAGCGTTCGCCTAAGGGTAAGGAGGCGTCGTAAAAATAGCCTGTGATGAGTTTGTCAATGATTCCGCCATCTATTTTGAAAATGATCGTGCCGACAAGCAAAACGGCGCCAAATAGAAAAAACCACCTATATTTTTTAAGATTTTTAAGGCCGCCTGCCGTGCCGGTTTTAAGAGTCTCACCCATTCATCAGTCTCCACTTTTCGAGTAAACAATACATAATGTGTGTAATATGGCATTGTTTTTGTCCCTTGAATAAAGGGAACAAGGTCATGAGAAATCCTTTTCGATTTCTATGGAAGTCAGTTTGATTTATCTGGCTTGGAGATTCATGTCCAACGTCCCATAAGCAGAATGATTTCTGAAATGAAAATTGTTAAATGCCCTGCAGCGGGAAACGAGTTATATTTTATTGAGCGGATTTTTTTCAGTGCTCGTCCGCCAAAAGTAAAAGATGGTTATTCTGAAGCACAGAATGAATTTTGGTAGTCCCACGGGGAGTTGAACCCCGGTTTCCGGCGTGAGAGGCCAGCGTCCTAACCACTAGACGATGGGACCGTTTTTGCTGGAAATATATGATTCAATATTGATATCACCGTTACGAAACATTCTTAATATCGGACCTTCCCAGCGTAGTTGAGGATTGCATATCTATTGAATCAGCTTATAAAAGTCAAGGTAAAACTGGCAGAATCCGGAATTTCTCATGGCCGATGTCCTATGAAAATCATTGCCGCGATTCGATATAATTTATCGCGTCGCTGATTTTCGTGATGACGCGTTCTTTTCCCAGGGTGACCATTAATTCATCAATGCCGGGGCTGACCGTTTTGCCGGTCAGCGCCACACGTAAAGGTTGCGCGATAACTTTAAACTTGATGTTCTGCTCTTGTATAAAATTTTTTAAAAATTCCTCGATGTTTTCCTTGCTGAAATTCTGCACGCTGGCAATTCCGCTGGCGATGGCTTTTAAATATTCGGAAATTTCGGAGGTAAGGAATTTCTCGGCTGCCTGCTCGTCGTATTTGACGTTTTCCGTGAAATAAAAATCAGCCATGCCCGGTAATTCGCGCAATGTTTTGACGCGCGGCTGCAAATCGGAAATGACTTTCTGGGTAAAAACAGAGTCGCTCGTGTCAAATGCAGCGGGCCAGATGGGTTTCATTTCTTCCATCAGCCGGTCCGTCGTCGCCTCTTTGATGTAATGCGCGTTGAGCCAGAGAAGTTTTTCAGGATTGAAAACGGCCGGCGATTTCCCCACCGCATCAAGGTCAAAGAGGTTGATTAATTCTTCTGGAGAAAAAATTTCCTGATCGCCGTGCGCCCAGCCTAAACGCACCAGATAGTTGACCAGCGCCTCCGGCAGATACCCCATGTCTTTGTAGGCCATGACCGATGTCGCGCCGTGGCGTTTGCTCAAACGGGTTTTATCGCTTCCCAGAATCATGGGAACATGCGCGAAGTGAGGAACGTCAAATCCAAGCGCTTTGTAGAGCAGAATCTGCCGCGGGGTGTTGTTGACATGATCATCTCCGCGGATGACGTGGGTGATGTTCATCAGCGCGTCATCAATGACAACGGCAAAATTGTATGTGGGGTAACCGTCGCCGCGCTCGATAATCAAATCATCGAGTTCTTCATTGTTGAAAACGATCTTTCCCTTAATGAGATCGTCCACAATGGTGGCCCCGGTTTGCTCGCTGCGAAAGCGGACAACGCTGCCCGGCGTTTTTTTTAGACGCTTTTCACGGCACGTCCCATCATATTTGGGCTTTTTCCCTGTGGCTAGCGCTTGTTTTCTTTTCTCCTCCAGTTCTTCAGGTGAGCACGTGCAGAAGTAGGCCTTGTCTTCATGAATTAATTTCTGGACCATTTCTCTATGCAAATCAACACGCTGCGCCTGAAAAAAAGGTCCTTCATCCCAGTTCAGGCCGAGCCAGGTCATGGCGTCAAGAATGGCCTGGGTTGATTCTTCTGTGGAGCGCTGCTGATCGGTGTCTTCAATGCGGAGAACAAATTCTCCATAATGATGTCGTGTGAAAAGCCAGTTGAAGAGCGCTGTCCTGGCGCCGCCGATATGCAGATAGCCGGTTGGCGAAGGGGCGAAACGGGTTCTGATTTTTTTCATGATTTGATTTTCCTGCATTTTTTTAAACCTTATAGGGTTGAGATTCATTTTTTGTCAAGTCCCATCATTGTCTTATGAATCTAAGATTTTAACAAAAGCATAATATATTCAGTAATATAAATGAAAAAAGGGGCTTGTCCGGGAAAGGGCAGGCCGTTTGTACGCATTGTCATTGCAAAACCTGATAATTCTTATTACTTGCTCGATAAGACAAGTAAATTATGCTTGACAACCAAAAGAATTTATAATTTACTCGCACGGTTAAAGAGCGGATAGAATTTTTAAGGGCAGCAAGTTTCAAATGTCTAATTCTTTGAAAATTAATGTCTTTCTTGTTCCGGAAGAAGGTCAGAAGTTTGTATTTTCCGAGGGAGATCAGTGGTTCCGGGAATGCTTTCAGGGAGCGGAAAGGCCTGATTTTACTCTGGATAAGGTTGACGTGAAATGTCTGGTTACAAAGGCGTCGGGGACAGTATTTATAAAAGGGTCTTTGACGGCTGTAATTGACATTTTCTGCAGCAGATGCATAGAAAAGGCAAAACTGTCTATCGGATCCGATTTTATTTACACCTTGTTGCCGGCTAAGGCGGAAACCAGGGAAGATTTGGAGCTGAAACCGGAAGAGTTGGAAATCAGTTATTATCAGGGTGATTTTATTGACCTTGGTCCCATTATCTGTGAACAGATTGTCCTGCAAATACCCATGAAGGTAATTTGCCGCGAAGAATGCAGGGGTTTGTGCCAGTATTGCGGCGCTAATTTAAATGTTTCTTCCTGTAATTGCCGGAGTGATTTTGCGGACAGCCGAATGGCTGCTCTGAAAAATTTAAAAATAAAAAATTAATTATCAAAAAAGAAGGATATATTATGCCAAATCCAGTAAAGAGACATTCCAAGACCAGACGTAACCAGCGAAGAGCGAACGACTTCTTGAAAACGCCTTCGATATCCGTGTGTCCTCAGTGCAATGAGCCGAAGCTGCCTCATCGCGTCTGCCCGACCTGTGAAACATACAAAGGCAGAGAATATAGAAAAGCAGAAGAGAAGGACGCGTAGTTTTTTCAGGTCATGCTGAAAATAATGGATATATAAAAGACAATAGTTTCCCGAAACTGAAATGATGGCCGGGCCGTTGTTGTAAGTCGCCGGGATTAAATTTCAAAATTTCTAAGTGTAGCAGGAGGATTTTTCATGACGTTAGAAGAAAAAGTCATTAACATTATCGTGGAGCAACTTGACGTAACGAAAGAAGAATGCGTTTTGGAGGCTTCATTTATTGATGATCTGGGAGCGGATTCCCTGGATATCGTCGAGCTTCTGATGGAGATGGAGGAAGCTTTCGGAATCGAAATAGCCGACGAAGAACTGGAAAAAATTGCCACGATTAAAGACGTGGTCGATTTTCTAAAAGAAAAAGGTGTTCAGTAGTCCATCATGCAGGATTTTAGCCAATGAAGAGACGTGTTGTCGTAACAGGTCTTGGGGCGTTGACTCCCTTGGGAAATTCCGTGGCTGAATCATGGGAAGGAGCGATTGCGGGAAAATCAGGAATCGGTCCGATTACCAAATTTGACAGCAGCGCTTATAAATCAAGGGTCGCCGGCGAAATAAAAAATTTCGATGCGGGCCAATTCGTCAGCAAGCAGGAAATCCGCCGCTATGATGATTTCATTCTTTACGCCATTGCGGCTTCCGAAATGGCCATGGCCGACGCGAATCTGTCGGTGAATGATCAGTTTTCCGAGCGCACCGGTGTGATCATCGGTTCCGCCATCGGAGGCCTCTTGACTTTGGAAGAAGAGGTAAAAAATCTTTTCAGTTCCAGTCCCCGTAAAATTTCTCCCTTTGCCGTTCCGGCCATTCTGGCCAACCTGGCA
>JASEHT010000175.1 GCA_030018675.1 Smithella sp. | reverse complement strand
CTGCATGGTACCATGCAGCGCCGTCTGGTTTTTCGGACAAAATTTTTCTACCGGCGGGTAAGCTGGCGGTATTTGATGCGGTGAGGCTGGCTGGCGGCTGAACCCAGTCGTCTTTTGCGGTCCTCCTCATATTCGGAATAGTTTCCGTCGAAGAACAGCACCTTGCTGTCGCCTTCGAACGCCAAAATATGTGTGCAGATTCTGTCCAGAAACCAGCGGTCGTGACTGATGACGACGACGCATCCGGCAAAATTTTCCAGCGCATCCTCCAGCCCGCGCAGAGTGTTGACATCCAGGTCGTTGGTCGGTTCGTCCAGTAACAGCACGTTAGCGCCTTCCTTGAGCATGCGCGCCAGATGAACGCGGTTGCGTTCCCCACCGGAGAGTGTTCCCACTTTCTTTTGCTGGTCTGTGCCGGAAAAATTAAACCGGGAAACATAAGCGCGGGAATTAATCTGCCGGTTGCCGATGGCAATGATGTCCTGTCCGTCGGAAATCATCTCCCAGATATTTTTATCAGGATTGAGCGCATCACGACTCTGATCAACATAAGCCAGCTTCACTGTATCGCCGATGCGGATTGCGCCGGAATCCGGTTTCTCCTGCCCCGTGATCATTCGGAAAAGAGTCGTTTTACCTGCGCCATTGGGGCCGATAACGCCTATAATTCCGCCAGGGGGCAAAGAAAAAGTCATGCCTTCCACCAGCAGTTTATCACCATAACCTTTGTTCACATCTTTAGTTTCAATTACCAGGTCGCCCAATCTCGGACCCGGTGAGATAAAAATTTCACGGGTTCCGGATTCCTTCTCCATCGTTTTTCCTAGCAGTTCTTCGTAAGCGCTGATACGCGCCTTAGATTTGGCATGGCGGCCTTTGGGCGACATGCGAATCCATTCCAGTTCGCGCTCGAGGGTTTTTATTCTGTCGCTTTCCGCCTTTTCTTCGTTTTTCAGGCGATTCTGTTTCTGTTCCAGCCAGGAGGAGTAATTGCCCTGCCAGGGAATACCCTGTCCGCGGTCAAGTTCCAGAATCCATCCGGCGACGTTATCCAGAAAATAGCGGTCGTGCGTGACGGCAATGATGGTGCCTTCGTATTTTTGCAGATGATGTTCCAGCCAGGCGACGGATTCGGCATCCAGATGATTGGTCGGCTCATCCAGAAGCAGGATATCCGGTTTCTGTAAAAGCAGACGGCACAGCGCGACACGACGGAGTTCACCGCCGGAGAGAACCTTTACGGGTGTATCACCGGGCGGACAGCGCAGGGCATCCATGGCCATTTCCAGGCGGGAATCAATATCCCAGGCATCCAGGGCGTCCAGCTTTTCCTGCACGGTTCCCTGCCTTTCGCAGAGCTTGGCCATTTCATCGTCCGACATCGGCTCGGTAAAATTCTCGTTAATTTCGTTGTACTCGTGAATTAAATCCATCGTGCTCTGCACGCCCTGTTCGACGATCTGCCGCACGGTTTTGGCTTCATCCAGCCGCGGTTCCTGCTCCAGGTACCCGACAGTGTAACCGGGCGATAGAATGGTTTTGCCTAGAAACCCGGTATCGACACCGGCCAGAATTTTCAGAAGCGAGCTTTTTCCGGAGCCGTTGAGTCCGATGACGCCGATTTTCGCCCCGTAAAAATAAGACAGATAGATGTCTTTGAGCACCGGCTTCTTTTCGTAAATTTTACTGACTCCGATCATGGAGTAAATGACTTTGTTTCCTTCGTTGGCCATAGAAAAAATTCACCCTGAATCATTTAAATATAAGGAAAGATGCCCTTAATGATTAAATTAAAGTTGTTTTGAACGCTGCTTTTCCCGGAAATAATGCCCATATGCCCGGGCAGGATCAGTTCGAGATCAAGCTTGGAAAAATTAAGAATGCTTTTCTTCAAAAGATTACCGCTGCCGCCGGGAAAATCGGTTCGTCCGACGCTCTGATCAAAGATGACATCACCGCAGAAGAGAGTTTTCTGCTCCGGCCAGTAAAGCCCGATAGAACCCGGAGAATGTCCGGGGGCAAGAATGATTTTGAAGATCTGATCTCCCAACGCCAAATCGCCCTCTTCCATCGGGAAATTAACATTTATCCGGGGAGCGTTAATGCCGAAGAGGCTGTACAACTCGCCGCCGTCGCCTTTGAGAAATTCAATTTCTTTGGTGTGCAGGCCGACTTTGACTTTTTCCTGATCAAAAACTTCCGAACCCTGAAAATGGTCGGGATGTGAATGCGTATTGATGACATAGCGGATCTCTTCCTTTTTAATTCCGTCCGCTTCCATCTGCTCCAGCAGGTTGGGAACAAAACCGGTCAGGCCGGGATCGACCAGTGCCTGCACGTCGCCGCCGATATAGTAACTGTTGCAATTGTTTTCAAAGGGGCTGGTCCATTCGTAAACATAAATATCGTTTTTTAATCTCATTGTTGCTCCTATGCTTTTGCCTTGGATGGAACAAAAATCCAAAGCAAAATATAAATAAAAAAACCCGGACCAAAAAAGAAGAGAACAAATAACACGCGCCACACCCATGATGGAATGGGGGAGCTTTCGCCAAGACCGCCGCAAACGCCCCCAATCCATTTATCGGTATCCGATTTTGTCAGATTCTGCAGCCAGTTTTTTTCCGTCATAATTTTTTCCTCATAATCATTTCCTCTTTTCTTGTATCCGCTTCATGATTTACGGAGAAAGGCTATCCACGGGCAAATCGGATGTCCTGTGAACCATGCTGATGATATTGCCTTCCTTGTCAATAAGGATGAAAGTGGGTACTCCGACAATGCTATATCGATCGGCGACACTGCCGTCCAAATCCAGTAAGATCGTATAAGACAACGCGTTTTGATTGGCAAACCGCGCCACTCTCCCCGCGGATTCATTGATATTGATGTAAAAAAAACGCAGTCCCTGCGGAGAGTATTTTTCATAAATCTTTCTGGCTGATGGAATTTCCTGGCGGCAGGCGGGGCACCATGTCGTGCCGAAAAACAATAAAACGTTGTTCCCTTTTTGAGCGCTCAACCTGAACGTTTTCCCGTCCAAATCTTTCAAAGAAAAATCAGGTGCGGCAATGTTTCCAACTCTGGATGAATTGCCGGTTCTGCATTGCCCCGTGGATATGGCCAACACAACACCGACGGTTAAAATAATCAGGATTAACACAATTTTTTTATTCATCAGGACTCCATTCTTTTATATGGATAAAACACCGGCAGTATACAGGAAATACTCGGCCGCGCCAATTAATATCAACCCGAAGATAAATTTAATTTTTGTCATCCAGACGCCCGATTTGGGCAGGGCGGCAATCACGCCGGCAAAAGTGCCGATGATAACCAGCAGGGTGCCCATCCCAAAAGCAAAAACGAAAAGGAGCATCATGCCCGCTAAAACATTAGTTTTCAAGGCCACATAACCCAGCAAAACGGCCAGCGCGGGGGCGGTGCAGGGGCCGATGACGAAACCCGAAATGGCGCCGATTATAAAAATCCCCAGGAATCCTTTCCTTCCGCCACCTCCCGTGAATTTCATCAGTTTTTGCGAAACAGGCAGGGAAATATTGAAAACGTCCAACATGGCCAATCCCATAATGAGACACAAATTCCCCATGATAAAATATGTCCAGGGCGTTGTCTGCATTTGTCCGAAAATCTTTCCGGATAACGCCGCAATGCCGCCCAGGATGGCATAGCTTAAGGCCATTCCGGCCACATAAATCATCGAAAGAGAGAATCCGCGGAGCCTGGAGGATGAACCCTGTGCCCCGATGATACCGACAGTTACCGGAATCAGCGGATAGGTGCAGGGCGTAAAGCTGATGATCACTCCGCCAAGATAAGCGGCCAGAAAGGCCAGCAACAAAGAACCTTCGATATATAGCGATAAATTATTAACAAAGCTTTCAATCATAAAATTCAATCTTAATTTTTAAACAGAATAGGGATATTAGTTTCAGGCGTCAAGTGAAAAGCTTCTATATAACTGGAAAATGAAGGTGTTTATGATGAATATTTTTTGCTCGCTTCGAACACGGATAAAAAAATGGTGCCGAAGCCGAGATTTGAACTCGGACAGGCGTACGCCCACTAGACCCTGAACCTAGCGCGTCTACCAATTCCGCCACTTCGGCACGCGAGAAATGCACTATACTCATCAACATCTTCTTGTCAAGATAAAATGAGCTTGAATTTAATGCCCAAAATGTTATGGTACGTCGTTGATTATCGTAAGTGCCAGTAAAGAGTAATGATTGTATTTAAAGGACAAGAAAACATCTCCGGAGATTTCCGCGGCGCGTTTGTCACCATCGGCAATTTCGACGGCGTGCATTTGAGCCATCAGTTTATTTGCCGGAAACTCGCGGTCGAGGCGAAACAGGCCGGGGCAAAATCATTGGTGATCACCTTTGATCCGCATCCCAAAATGGTTTTGCATCCGGATATCAAGCCTTTTTATCTGATTACGTCTTTGGATGAAAAGCTCAAACTGCTGAACGATTGCGGGATTGACGCGGTGCTGGTCATTCCTTTTTCCATGCATTATTCCCGTATAACCGCCGAGGAATTTGTCAGGGAATTTTTGGGAAAGAAGCTGGCGATCAGGAAAATCATCATCGGTCATGATTACACGTTCGGTCAAGGTAAAAAAGGCAACAGCGATTATCTGACGTCGTGCGGGAGAGAAATCGGTTTTACGGTGGAAGTTGTTGACGCCTTTAAAGTGCGCGAGGACATTATCAGCAGTACGCTGGTCAGAACATTAATTCTCCGGGGCGATTTCAAAACCGTAACGTCCCTGCTGGGGAGGCATTATAATGTGGCCGGCATCGTTGTTTCCGGCAAAGGCCGGGGCGTCGGACTCGGCTTCCCGACGGCCAACATTGAACCGGAAAAGGAATTGCTGCCGCCGTCAGGCATTTACGCCGCTTTCGTGGATGTGGATGGGAAGCCTCATTCGGCAGCATTAAATATCGGCGAAAAACCGACCTTCGCCGATTACACTTTCACGTTTGAAGCTCACCTTCTGGATTTTTCCGGTGAGCTTAGAGGTAAGAAGCTGAATACGATGTTTGTGGAGAAACTGAGGGACATCATCAAATTTGATAGTCCCGAAAAATTGAAGAAACAGATTGCGGTGGATGTGGAAAAAACAAGGTCGCTTTTGCGTAGGAATATGTAAGCCAAACAACTCACGAATTAAGAGGGAGGTTAGAAAAATGTTAAAAATAGCTATTGTCGGCGCAACCGGAATCGTCGGTCAGCAAGCCATTGTCAGTCTGATCGGACATCCGTG
>JASEHT010000174.1 GCA_030018675.1 Smithella sp. | reverse complement strand
AGGCAAAAGCTTACGATAATATACTGAACCGTGAAATCATTGTCGCGAAAGCCTCCGATTTTAAAATTGCGGTCTCCGATGAAGAATTGAGAAATCACATCATGTCCATGCCCGTTCTCCAGACCGACGGTGTTTTCGACCAGAACAAATACTCGAGAATTCTGCGCCTCAACCGAATGTCCGCAGAAGACTTTGAAAAACTCAGCAGAACAGACCTGATCGCCAACAAAATCGAATCCTTCGTCCGTGAAGGCGTTAAAATTTCCGACAAGGAAATTTATGACCTCTATACGCTGCAGAACCAGCAGATGAATATCAGCTTTTTGCGGATTTCGGGAAATGACATCCGGCACAAAATCTCGCCGTCACAATCGGAACTGGAGGATTACCTGAAAAGCAGCAGCAATCTCTTCCGCGTACCCGAACAGTTGAATGTCAAATATCTCCTCTTCGGCGCTGATGCCTTCTCGCCGGAGATCAGCGATGCGGACATCCAAAACTATTATTCGACATACCGGGACAACTACAAAACAACGGACGGGAAACAACTTTCCCTGGCCGATGTCCGAAGTTCAATCCTTAAAGAGTTAAAGCGGACAAGGGGTTTACAGGGGGCTTATTCGGAAGCCAGAAAAGCCCGCAACGAAATCTATCAGGAAGACAACATGGAGGAATACGGCAAAAAGCATAATCTGACAATAAACGTTTCCGACTTTTTCCCGATAAACAGCGTGCCGCAGGCGATGTCTTCGATCAACAATATTAACGAAGCGCTTCTGGGTCTGCAGGAAGGTGAATTAAGCAAAGTCCTGCCGTCGCCCAACGGTTATTTTCTCCTGCAGATCGTCGCCAAAAAGCCATCTTCCGTGCCGGCGCTGAACACGATTGAAAACGACGTCCGGCAGCGTTTTATCGACAGCGAAGCTCAGGTTATCGCCGAGAAAGAGGCAAATTCCATTCTGGAGCGCCTCCGGGCAGGAGAAGATTTTGAAAAAGTCGCCGCCGAAAAAGGCCTGACAATCCATGAAACGGGTTATTTCCAACCCTCAAACACTCTGCCTAAAATCGGCCATAACGAAAAAGCGACCGAAATTCTCATGCAGCTTTCCGCCGGCAAGCCTTACACCGAAAAGCCTCTTCTCGCCGATAACGCCTACTTCATATTGAAATTCAAAAACGCGACCCGGCCGGACGAAAAACAGTTTGAAGCGCAAAAAGGCATGTACCGGCAGATTCTGACGGCGATGAAACAGGAAGAAGGATTTCAAACCTGGCTGGAAGGAAATAAAACGGCTCTGATCAAGGAAAAAAGAGTGCGGATAAAGAAGAAGCTGGAAGACTTGTAATCAACGGCGAAAGTTTTTTCTGATGTTTAAATAAAAAAGGGACGGGTCACAAAACCCGTCCCTTTTTTTGTTTTGGTGGAGCTGAGGAGGATCGAACTCCTGACCTCTTGAATGCCATTCAAGCGCTCTCCCAGCTGAGCTACAACCCCGTTCAATTCATTCAATCGAACGGTCTGCTTAGCACAGGCATGAAATAAATGTCAACAGATTTTAGCTTGACATTTCGTCACCCGTCTATATAATCGCGCGCGTGCCGGAGTGGTGAAACTGGTAGACGCAGGGGACTCAAAATCCCCCGTTCGCAAGGACATCTCGGTTCGATTCCGAGCTCCGGCACCATAAAGAATTCAACGAGATAAAACGTCAGCAGAAGGGTTAAGCCGAAAAAGCTTGAACCCTTTTTTTTAAAGGCCCTTGATCGCTTCGGAATACAGCCCTTTATAACATGATAAAATAGCGATGCTTATCAATGGAAAAAGGGGAAATTTAAAGTAAATTTTTATACGGACATCACCATCATGGCGCAAGGAGGCTGCAAATGAAATCATACAGAAAAGAACTCTGGTTTCACATTCCCGAGAGAAGAGCTTTTCTTAACATAACGCCACAGGTCAAGGCCTGCCTTGAGGAAAGCGGCGTTCAGGAGGGCTTGATCCTTGTAAACGCCATGCACATCACCGCGTCCGTATTCATCAACGATGACGAATCCGGTTTGCATCAGGATTACGAACAATGGCTGGAAGCCTTGGCTCCGCACGAACCGGTTTCGCGTTATCGCCACAACAGGACCGGAGAAGACAACGGCGACGCGCATCTAAAAAGACAAGTCATGGGCCGCGAGGTCGTCGTCGCGGTCACCAACGGCCGCCTTGATTTCGGACCATGGGAACAGATTTTCTACGGGGAATTTGACGGGCGGCGTAAGAAAAGGGTCTTGGTAAAAATCATAGGCGAATGATCGTGAACGAAGGCCGACCGTTGTTTGCGTCAATCGCCGTCCCTCGCCATCGATCATTCAGGAAAAATCAATTCTCACAGCAGCGATAAAAAATACCGGCCCTGATATTTGAACACATCAGAGCCGGTACGGGTCAATGCGCGGTTGCGCGATTTCTTAGATAATCCACTCTTTAACGCCGGTTCATGCCTTGATAAGGCCTTCTGTCATTTTGTACGGGAGCCTTCCGGGACTGTGGATTTGGCTTTGGCTGCGGTCTGCGCACCTCGGTCCTTCTTTGAACCGGAGCCTTTTTCTGTTGCAGTCCCTGCACGCCCCATCTCTGTCTTTCCCAGTACCTGTCATTTCTCCACCCCTGCCAGTTACGCTGAATCTCATGATAGGGGATGCGCTTATGCTGCCACCGGTGTCCCTGCCATTGACTGTTCCGGTAGTGATCTCTCCAGTTACGGGGAACACCCTGATAAAAGTGCGGCGCGTTGTGGTAGAATGACCATCCCCTGTCATAATTGCGCGAGCGATACCAGCGGCCGTTCCAGGGACGCCACCACCAGCCGGCGTAAAAAAATATTTCCTCCGCGATATCGGGCACAACGTAAACATCCGTTTGCGGTATTACAACCAGATGAGGCAGCCCCGGAAAAATAATCGGCGGAGGAAACGGAATATTAATATGAACGCTTACCCCGGCCATGGCGGAAACCGGCATAAATGTTACCAGCGCCACAAACATCATTTTAACCATTATTTTTTTCATCGTATGATCTCCTTTCGTATTTGAACTGCCTTGAGATTGAGCAAATGATGTGCCATCATTAAAATTGTTATTGCATCATATTGAAATAATACGATTTTATAAAAATATCGATGATGATAAACTAAAAATCATCAGGAGCGATCGGATAATATATATCCAGCCTGAGTACTCGTTCGGGTAATATATATCCAGCCATAGAAATGACATTCAGTGACATATCAACCTGCTCTGAGTGAAAAAAGCAACGAAAAAACAGCCAACAAGTGTATCTGGGCGGCCAACGGCAAACAACACAAAAACTTTTTTCCCCGTCCGACCGTCTTACAAACGAAGCAGATTGATAAATCCGGACGGGATAAGAAAAAAACATAATCACCCGGCCAATGAAAATAATATTTGCAAATATTTTGATTCAGTAGTCTATTATGGCAAAATTTATTTCGATTTGATATAATTCCCTGTTAGGGAACAAATTCAAAAATTCATGAAAAAGGAAAGGATCGTTATGCGTAAATCATTGATTGTTATTTTTGTGGCTCTTTTTGTCGTTTGGGGTTGTTCAACACAGGAACCGAAAACCGATGAGCAGAAGGCATTATACTCAGTCGGCGTCAATCTGAGCAAACAGATTTCCGTTTTAGACCTCTCGCCCGAGGAATTGAAATTTGTCCAGCAGGGCATGACCGACGCGGCCACCGGCAAAAAACTGGCGGCGGAACCGGAAGCCAGCATCCAGAAAATCAACGAGATGGTCAAAGACCGCATGGTCAAAGCCACTGAAAAACAAAAAGCGCTAGCCCAGCCGTTTCTGGAAAAAGCCGCTGCGGAAGAGGGTGTGCAAAAGACAGCCTCCGGCCTGCTCTATAAAGAAATCGTCGCCGGCACAGGCGCGCAGCCCCAGGAAAAAGACATCGTCAAGGTTCACTATACCGGCACGTTGGTTGACGGTAAGGAATTCGACAGTTCCGTCAAACGCGGCCAGCCGGCGGAATTTCAACTGGGACAGGTTATCCCCTGCTGGAAAGAAGGCGTCGGCCTGATGAAAGTCGGCGGCAAAGCCAAACTGATATGTCCTTCGGACATGGCTTACGGCGACAACGGACGTCCGCCCATTATCCCCGGCGGCGCAACTCTGATTTTTGAAGTGGAACTGATCGATGCGAGAGCCGGCGCTCCGTCCATGCTCGCACCACCCGTCCGTTAAAAAGGTATTCAAATAGAAACATCATTCAGCAATGATAAGGGGGCAGGCGTACAACCTGCCCCCTTATTTTTTTCTCATGCAAACTAACCGCGCTTGCCGCGGAAGAATTTATTTTCAAAAACTTTCAATGCTTTGGTTTACGGGAAAATCAGCAATTGGACACAGGGAATTTTACAAAGAAAGAAGAGGGCTGCAATGCTACTTCCATAAGCTGTGGACAGCTCATTTAATAACTGCTTTTTTGAAGCAGTCAGCATTACCACTCAATACCCAAAAGATGGTACGTTTTTCACCTCCAGTGAAATATATTACTTTCACTAAATCGTCTGGGCATTGCAGCTCTCTTCGCCTTTAATGTACTCCTCGTGATGGCCGATGTCAAGCTTTTACGGCCCCCTTCCCGATATTCTCTCCCGATACTCTCCTGCCCCGAGCCATAATCGACATTTCTTTCAATAGATTGAACGTTTCATCGCAATAAAAGATGTTTAATGGACATTTCCAAAGAAGCCTCCCCCCTGCGGGAGACAATAATTAACATTATATTTCAATTAGTTATAATTATATTCTGCTTTTTCTTATCATTTGGCACGTAATTTTCATTAAATAAAGGCAAATAAACAAATTACCGGGAGGTAACAGATCATGAAAAAAACATTAGCAACCACAATCGTCGCAGCAGCAGTTGTTCTTTTAACGGCAACTTTCAGCTTCGCGGAATACGCAGCAACAGGCATGGCCAATTTCCCCTTCTTCCAGCTGGGATGCCTGGCTGTCGGCGGGCTGATTCTTGTTTCTTTGAAACGCAAATATGAAAAGATGTACATCGGTGAAGCGGTTGGTATCTTCGCGCTGTACACGATTCTGATGGCGCTGTTCACCAATCCGGTGATCGATGTTGTAAAGACAATCGTAAGCTAAAAGATCAAAGCAATAGATTTTAAAATAAAGTTTATGATCTGTTAAAGTAGTACCCTCCACACCCCTCTTATGCCCCTCAAGGTCGAGAAGACTTGAGGGGTTTCTATTT
>JASEHT010000173.1 GCA_030018675.1 Smithella sp. | reverse complement strand
AGTTGATTTCCGGATATTTATCGCTGACGCACAACATTGCACCTTGACCGGAAGCCGATGTCGTTACTCTTATTCTCAATTACGGACAGATAGGCGGTGGTTCTCTGAATTCATTATTATTTATGGGTAGTATCCCACTTTAGAAGGGATAAAGCAATAAAGAGATAATATTAAAATATCAGTAAAAGATCCACGAGCCGGATCCTTGAACGGGTCAAAATGTGTCACCGCTATGAGGATAATCGGCAATATTCACGCCCCGTGGTTATTCAAGAAATCTGAAAGGAGATGAGATTATCCTGGATAGCAAGGGTATAATACCCCGCCCCTTGGGGCGGAATTAGGGTACATGGCTTGCCCTGGGGTTCATATCCGTGATTTGGGGAAAAAGAGTATAAACTGCTTGATTAAAAAGTAAACGGGGACTAGCTGAAGCGTCTTTTTGTTTGTGCCGAATGAAAAAACTTTTTCTCTTGAAATAGGAATCACTTTAAGTTATAGCTCATCTCTCTTCGGGCGGTTAACTCAGCGGGAGAGTGCTACCTTCACACGGTAGAAGTCGCTGGTTCAATCCCAGCACCGCCTACCAATTATTTCAAGGGGGCATGGCTCAAATCATGCCCCCTTTTTCGTGAGAAAAAATACAGCGGGTTGAGAAAGATTCTTCAATAACGTCTGTGCCTGTTGTTAGAGATTCATCGCTGAAAAATATGTAATCAGTCCACGATGAATAAAATTTTCGAATATCTCATTGACATACATGGTTTCATTCCCTATAATTACACGCAATATAAGATATATTTTATAGGGTTATAAGAATTCCTGGGTTCATTGTAGTTGGTATTTGCACTGTCGAATTATGGAGGTTGCTTCAATGCCCGTCACGGATGTGCGGCACGAGAAGATCGTTGTGGAAACAGATCGCTACAGAGTCGAGGGATATATTACATTGCCCCAGGAAGGCTATCGTAGCCGTCTTTCCGACTATCTGAATCGTAAAGATCAGGAATTTCTGATTTTAGTTGATGCCGAATTGAATGCGCTCGATGGATCGGGACGGGATTGGGCCACCCCCGTTCTCATGCTTGCCAGACGGCATATTCGACTCGTTGTGCCGGCTGCGCCGGATGCTTAATTCTCCGATTTATGAAAAATTTTCAATTTGCTAACTCCCTTTTTGTGACGAGTACATCCTGATGCTAAACATTATTTTTCATCATATTGCCCATGAAAGAGAACTCTTCATTGTAGAAAAAATCATCTCGGAATAAAAACATTTTCATAGAAATAAATCAAAGGCGCACGTCAACGATTCAAAAATAAAAAAATTGTATAAGGAGTTTAAGATGAATATAAAAGATTTGTTTGATTTGAAGGGCAAAGTTTCCATCGTGACAGGTGGCGGAAGAGGAATCGGCAAGTTCATGGCTACCGGATTGGCTGAGGCCGGATCCGATGTGGTGATCGCTTCGCGCAAATTGGAAAATCTGGAAAAAGAAGTTCAGGAACTGGAAAAGTTCGGCGTCAAGACTCTGGCGGTCAAATGCGATCTGGCAAAAAAGGAAGACATTGACAATCTTGTCAAGGCCGCGATGGACAAATTCGGAACCATTGATATATTGGTCAACAATGCCGGACTCACCTGGGGAGCGTCCACCTTGGATTTTCCTCTGGATAAATGGGAGAAGATATTCGATGTGAATGTCAAAGGCGTATGGATTCTGTCGCAGCAGGTTGCCCGTATCATGAAGGAGAAAGGCGGTGGAAAAATGATTAATGTTTCCTCCATCTACGGATCGCGCGGTTCCAATGAAGAAGAGCATCCCGCCGTGGCCTATAATCCATCGAAATTCGCCGTGGAGGGTTTGACCAAAACCTTGGCGCTTAAGCTTGCCCGTTACAAAATTTATGTGAACTGCATTGCCCCGGGATTTTTCAAAACGGATATGATGGCCCACGTATTTAAGCCGGAGATGAAACCCATTCTCGACCTTACCCTAGCCGCTATTCCCATGAAAATGTACGGCGAGGAGGACCAGATTAAGGGCTTGGCAGTTTTCCTGGCATCCAAGGCCTCAGACTTCATGACGGGTGCTATCATCCCTGTGGATGGCGGTTTGTCAGCGCAGTAAAAAAAATATGTTCCTGCAGTGATTTAAATCGGCAGGCAGCGTTGCGGTTGTCGATCAGATACTCATTTGTGAAAACTTTACAAGTTGACAGCCCTGTGCTAATGACGAAAAGCTGAAAATATTGAAGGAGAGAGTGTATGTCCGGCCATTCCAAATGGAGCACCATCAAAAGGAAAAAAGGCGCGATCGACGCCAAACGCGGTAAAATATTCACCAAGATTATCAAGGAAATCACCCTGGCGGCAAGACTTGGCGGTGGAGATATTGAAGGCAATGCCCGTCTCCGACAGGCGGTGATGTTGGCTAAAGAAGAGAACATGCCCAAGGACAATATTGAAAGGGCGATTAAAAAAGGCACCGGTGGCGATCAGGGTGCGGCTGCTTTTGAAGAAGTAACCTATGAAGGTTACGGCCCTGGCGGCGCGGCGGTGCTTGTGGAGATTGTGACCGACAATAAAAACAGGACGGTAGCGGAAATCCGGCATATCTTTTCCAAGCACGGAGGCAATCTGGGCGAAAACGGATGCGTTTCGTGGATGTTCGCGAAAAAGGGAAGCATCATTATTGATAGAAAAGTTATTGATGAAGATAATCTGATGGAACTGGCTCTGGAGGCCGGTGCGGAAGACGTCAAGAGCGAAGACACGGAATATGAAGTGATCACCGACCCTGCTTCATTTGAAGCCGTCAAGAAAGTGCTGGATGACAAGGGAATCAAGCATCTGGAAGCCAGAATCAGTATGATTCCTGCCAATACCGTCAAATTGGGAGAGAACAAAGCCGAATCCATGCTCAAGATGATGGAAAAACTGGAAGATAACGACGATGTTCAAAACGTCTATTCCAATTTCGACATCGACGAAGAGGTGATGAAAAAACTGGGGTAGTTGCTATTGGATTGCCCGATATTTGATGGTGTTCGACGCTGGGCAAAATTATTTAACTTACGGAATGGAAAAAATTGCGAATTCTAGGCATTGATCCAGGCAGTCATATTACCGGTTACGGCGTTATCGATAAAGAGGGAAATTATTTACGGCACGTTGCTCATGGTGAAATAAAATCGAAGAAAGATTCGCCCCTCTCCGAAATGCTGATCAGTGTTTATCAGCAGCTTTCATCTTTAATCTCGCAGACAGTCCCGGAGGCTGTCGCGCTGGAAAATATTTTTTACGGAAAAAATGTCCGGAGTTTGATTAAGCAGGCTCAGGTGAGAGGCGTGGTGATTTTTGCCGGCGCCGATAAGGACGTGAGCGTTTTCGAATATTCGCCGTTGGAAATCAAGAAAGCAGTGGTGGGTTACGGAAGAGCCGAAAAACGGCAGGTGCAGGTCATGGTGAAAGCCATTTTGAAACTGCCGGAAATTCCTCCGGCGGACGCCGCGGACGCTTTGGCCACGGCCATATGTCACGCTAATTTCCTCAAGGAAAAATCGATCTGATGATTGCCTTAATCAGCGGTAAAATTGTTCACAAGGGTGTCTCTCACGTTATCGTCGATGTTCACGGCGTCGGATACCGTGTCTTCATCCCCCTGACAACGTATTACGAATTGCCGGAAGCCGACCAGACAATAACTCTGCATGTCCATACCAATGTCAAACAGGACGCCATCCAGTTATTCGGCTTTCATTCGGTGCAGGAAAGAGACCTTTTTCAACTGATGATTTCCGTCAGCGGCATCGGACCTAAAATAGCGATGAACATCCTTTCCGGCATATCCGCGCCGGAATTGCTTCGCGCCTTATCCGTCGGCAACGTGGGCAAACTCGTCCATGTTCCGGGCGTCGGTAAAAAAATGGCGGAGCGTCTTGTTCTCGAACTCAAGGAAAAAGTCCTTAAAAAGATGACCCTGGAGCAAATTCCGGACACGGGTATTCAGAGTGGCGCAATGGATATGATCAGGGAAGATGCCCTTTCTGCCTTGGTCAATCTGGGTTATAAGAACAATGTCGCCAAAGACGCTTTGGATAAAGCCGTCCGTTCGTCCGAAGAGGAATTGAGCATGGATAACCTGTTGAAAAAAACGTTGAAAATACTTGCCGGGTAAATGACCGGACAAGGAAAAACCATGAGTATGGATAAAGCCAAAATAAATTCTCTTGTCAGTCCTTCATGCGCCGAGGAAGAAAACGATTTTGAAGTGACCTTGCGTCCGGCGAAACTCAAAGACTATGTCGGGCAGGAAAAAGTCAAGAGTAATCTCGCCATCTTTATCGAAGCGGCGAGAAAACGTAAAGAAGCGCTGGATCACGTTCTTTTGTATGGCCCGCCGGGTCTGGGAAAAACTACACTGGCTTACATTATCGCCAGAGAAATGGGCGTGGATATCAAAGTTACTTCGGGGCCGGTTATTGAAAGGCCGGGAGATCTGGCGGCGATTTTAACGAATATGCAGGAGCATGAAGTTCTCTTCATTGATGAGATTCACCGGCTTTCTCATGTGGTGGAAGAAATTTTGTATCCGGCTATGGAAGATTTCCATATTGATATTTTAATCGGGCAGGGACCATCGGCCAGATCAATGAAACTGGATATCCCAAAATTTACTTTAGTGGGGGCAACGACACGCGCCGGATCGCTGACTTCGCCTTTGCGCGACCGGTTCGGCATGCATTTCAGGTTGGAATTTTATACGCCGCAGGAACTGACTGTCATTATAAAAAGGTCCGCTTCCATTCTGGGAGTGAAACTTAATGCTGCCGG
The DNA here is from genome assembly GCA_030018675.1 of Smithella sp. Taxonomy (GTDB): domain Bacteria; phylum Desulfobacterota; class Syntrophia; order Syntrophales; family Smithellaceae; genus Smithella. Next base: position 515 of record JASEHT010000173.1, on the reverse strand, counting down.
TGCCGAAGAGCTATCCGGGCGCGCACGCGGCACTCCGCGAATCGCCAACCGTTTGCTCAAACGCGTCCGTGATTACGCCGAGGTCAAAGGCGACGGAACCATTGACGGGAAAATAGCGCGGGAAGCGCTGGATGCTTTTGAAGTTGATCAGAAAGGCTTTGACCAGATGGACAGAAAGCTTCTTCTGACGCTGATTGAGAAATTCAACGGCGGACCGGTCGGTGTGGAAAGCCTTGCCGCAGCTATCGGCGAAGAAAGGGTCACTATTGAAGACGTCTATGAACCGTATCTGATTCAGGAAGGTTATCTGCAAAGAACTGCCCGCGGCAGAGTCGCCTGCGCCAGGGCTTACAAGCACTTCGGCATTAAGCAATCCGGGCAGGGCGAGATATTTTAGCAGACAGAGACCTTTCTAGAGTTATTTTTTTAAGATTGAGAAAAACAATCTATGTTTTTTAAGTGGCTGTTTGAGGTAGTTTGATCATATGAAAATGTTGATGCACATCTGCTGCGGG
>JASEHT010000172.1 GCA_030018675.1 Smithella sp. | reverse complement strand
CACACCGCAGATGATGCCCGCGCCCATCGTTTATTCCCATCGTTTACTGGAAGAACTGACAAAACTGCGCAAGGAAAATGCCATTGAATATCTCCGTCCCGATTCCAAAGCCCAGGTCAGCGTATTACATGAAGATGGAAAAGCGGTGAAAATTACGACGGTTGTCATTTCTCATCAGACACGCGACGTGCCGTTGAAACGAATCCGCAAGGATTTGATCGAAGTCGCTCATCAGGTTCTCGACAAAACGGGAATGCTGACCAACAAGACGGAATTCTTTATTAACCCGACGGGCCGGTTTGTCATCGGCGGACCCAGCGGCGATTCCGGCGTTACCGGGCGAAAGATTATCGTGGATTCCTATGGCGGCGTGGGTTCGCATGGCGGTGGCGCTTTTTCCGGGAAAGACCCCTCCAAGGTGGATCGTTCCGCCGCTTATTATGCACGCTACGCTGCAAAAAATATTGTGGCAGCAAGGCTGGCCGACAAATGCGAAATTCAGCTCGCCTATGCCATCGGCGTGGCCAAACCGCTCAGCATTAATGTCAGCACGTACGGCACGAGCGTGATTCCCGAGAACAAGATTGAAAAAATTCTTACAGATGGAAAAATTTTCGACTTTCGTCCGGCGATGATGATCAAGGATCTGGGATTGACCACCCCTAAGGGCTGGAGTTACCGCAAGAGCTGCAACTACGGCCACTTCGGACGCAAGGGATTCCCCTGGGAAAAAACGGATCGCGTCGACGCGCTTCGGCAGGACGCCGGTCTGAAGTGAAAACTTTCAGCGACGAGCAATAAGCTCTCTCAAAATGATCGGACAAGAAAGCCCTTTCAAGCGTGAAACGGGCTTTCTTGTTATTAACGATGATGTCTTTGAGACATTACCGGCTGTTTTTTTGCTAAAATACATAACGTTGGCCGGGGGAAGCCTCTGAAGGATAGTCATTGACTATATCCCAGTTAATAATTATGGTTAGCCGCAATAGCCAAAGATGAAGTTGATGAAGGTCTGAATTTTATTTACATGCTTTATAAAATACGTTTGTTGGTTTCCGGTTCTCACGGTTTGCGAAATCATATTTTGAGCGGAGGCGGATAAAGAAAAAAACATGTCGGGAAAAATAAGACCATCTCTGGAAGTTCTAATCGGGCTCCTGTTCGCATTCGGTTATTTATGGATCATCTACCCCATGTATTCTCCATGGGTCAAAGCTTTGTCCGTGATTCCCATTTTTTTATTTATCATTTATTCCGATTTCATCGGCGGAAAAAGCAGTTTGAAGGATCTCGGTTTCAGATGGGACAACTGGTACGGTTCATTTAAAATACTTTTTGTTTTCACAGTTGTGGCCATTCCGGTTTTGTATCTGATATGGCAGAATTATTTTCCGGTGAACAACGAATTCTATAAAAATTCATCGTTCTGGAAAAAAATATTCACCTATCCGTTGGGCGCGCTATTTCAGGAATATATTTTTCTGGCTTTTTTCTTCCGGAGATACCGGAAGATATTTTCACCTCGCGCCCACCTTGCCGTCTTTTTTTCTGCGCTGACTTTTGCCATGATCCATATTCCCAATCCTCCGCTGGTCATCTTCTGTTTTGTCGCGGGGCTCGTTTGGGCTTACGCCTATAACAAATACCCCAATCTCTTTACCGTAGCGCTATCCCACGCGGTATTGGCAATTTTCTGCTCCAGCGTGTTGCTTGTATATCAGGTGGTCGGAGCAAAAGCCGACATCGGTCGATGGAGCGGGGAGAGCGATCAGGTCTCCGTGTATGGCTACATTGAACGGGTCGATCACATCTTTCCTTACAAAGACGGCAATATTCTGGAAGTGCATATCAACCGGGAGAAACATGAAATTTTCGTTGAAGGTTGGGTTGCCAGCGTCAATCAAGTAAAGGAAATCCGGATAAGTCTGGGAGGCAGGGACTATCCGGTTCATTACGGCGATCGTCGTGAGAATGTCGCTGCATTTTTCAAGAATCCGGACTTTTTAAACAGCGGGTTTACCGCCACCATACCCGTTGCGGACTTTTCATCCGGATATCACCGGCTGGTGTTGAAAGTTTACATGGAAGGCGAACTGTTTCATAACAAACCGGGTGAAAAAATATGGGTCAAAATTATATAAATTTCCAACAGAGCTTTTTTACAAATTTCAAGAATAACACGTCCTGTTGATAATCACCTTTTTCAAATCATCGGAAAGATGATTAAAGTACGCGCAGTAGCCGGCGATGCGCACCAGCAGATACGGGTATTTCTCCGGATGGTCGTAAGCATCCAGCAGCATGGCCCGGTTGATGACGTTGGGCTGAAACTGCATGCCGCCTTTCTTGAAATACGTGTAAAAAATTCCGGACAGATTTCTGACGCCGTCTTTGCCCTGAAACAGAGCAGAATCCATGGTGAAGGTTACGGTGGTTCCGTTGGGCGCATACTCTACAAAATCAACACCGGACACGGAATTCAGCGAAGAGAGCAAATCAGACATTTGCATGCCGTAGTGCGGGGAAAGGCTGTTGGCCAGAGGTACGCCCTTGAGCCGGCCGGAAGGCAGCGACGGCGTTTTCTTGCCGTAAACATCGCTGACGTTCAGCGCATAGTATCCGGCGGTATAGAACCCGCTTCGCGGCGGGTTCGGAACCTGCTTCAGGGCGTTGCAATAGATATCCAGGGTCTTGTTGACCCATTTGACGGCTTCGGGGGAATCATCATGTCCCAGTTTCGGCACAGCGAGCAATGCCTGTCGGATTTGCTGATAATCATCACCTTCGAAGTCGTTATCGATGGCGTTGATAATGTCCATCAAAGAATACATCTTCTTCTTGAAAACCACTTCATTGATGGCATGCAGTGAATCAGCCGCATCCGTGATTCCGACTGCCTGAATGCCGCTGGTGTTGACCTCGCATCCGCCTTCGTTCACGTCTTTTCCGCGTTCCACACATCCTCTCGAAAGCGACGACGCCAGCGGCGTGGTAAAATTCCTGCATATGGCTTTCTCAATCTTCTGATGATCCTTTAGGATCGCTGTGGCCAGTGCGTTCAAACGTTTTTGAAAGCGCTCCAGCAATTCATCCATGGTGGCAGGCGGATTGGGCTTGATGGCTCTTCTCTTTTTATAGGAAGCCCGGGCTTTGCCGTATTGGTCCGCTATAAATTTGGAAAACCTGTTGCCGCCGCGGAAATTGTATTCAATAAATTTGGTGGTCAGTTTTTCCAACTGATCGGAGAAGCCGTAGTTCCATAAATCATCTTCCTCGCCTTTGATGGCCTGAAGCATCGGGAGAACCACATTCATATTGGCGCAGTCGGTATTACCGAAATGATCATCTGACGCATTGGGTTCAACGCAACCGACGACGGAATAGTTTCTTATATTTTCAATAGACGTATCGTAATGCTTTGATAACGACTTGATATAAATATCATCATTATTCAATTTCGGCTGTGGAGACCCATTGATGTAAACCTCCGCCAGTCTGTCCAGATATTTCGCGGGGCTGCCCTGATGAATTCTCGCCGACATATCCACGGCAAGGAACGGCAACTCGCAAATATCCACCAGCATGTATGTCAAATCATTGGTGGCATCATTGCCGTCTTTGTCTACGCCGCCGAATGTCACAGTCTGGTCTGTTGATTGGGTTTCAAAAAGCCGGCCGATAGCAAAATAGGTGTCTCCGTCATTCACCAGAATAGCCTCGTCCATCTTAAGAATAAATAAAGCCAGCAGTTCCCGGGCTTTCTCATAATCAATCAGCCCGGCCTCTTTATCTCGTTGATAGTATGGATACAATATCTGGTCGAGGCGCCCGAACGATAGTGCGTTTTCGTACGTCTCAATACAAAGCGCTACGTGCAGAAACAGCATGGACTGAAGGGCTTCATGATATGTGCGTGCCGGATACTTGGGAACGTGTCGGCAAATTTCAGCCATTGCTTCCAGTTCCTTGCGGCGGACAGGGTTCGTTTCTGTTTTGCTCATGTCTGAGAGAACGTCGGCATATCTCTGAGCAAAATTTTCCAACGCTTTGACGGCGATGATGGCACCCTGATAAAAGTTCGGATCATTTTCAGGTTTTTCTTTTTGCTTTTCCTCCAGCTCTCTGATGATACCGGTCGTGCCAAGTTTAAGAATGCGTTCGAAATTGACGATAAAATGAGCTATGGCCGCCATGTTGTTGTTGAATCCGACATTCATTTCACATAACCGCGAAACGCTCATGATTAATTCTGGGAGCGTTTTATTCACTTTACCCAGAAGGCCGTGTTTCTGCCAGAAGGGCAGTATTCTGAAGTAAAAATACAGTCTGTCTTTCCACGAACACTGGAAGGCAACCGGTGTCTGGCGATGCATTTGATGGAGAATGGACGTGAAGAGAATCCCGTAATGTTCCTCCCACACCTGTCCGCCCACTCGCTTTGAGGTGAAATTACCGACAAGCAGTTCCTTCGGGTAGATGATGACCTGCTTATTTTCCAGCACATAATCCAGACGTTCCGCCCGGTGAATATGCGTGGGTTTCTTAAAGCCGTTTTTCCTGTAGAATTTTGTTTTCAGTTTGGAAACTTCAAAACAAAGATGGTAAGGACTGTCCTGGATATCTTTTTTGATATCATAAATGCGCTGGCTGAAGACAGCCTTGTGGCGGGAGGCGTCCAACTCGTAACATTCGGCATGGATGTCCAGCGATTTGAATAATGCTACAGCTTTTTGGGCTGATTCAAAACTCTGTTCCGGGGTGATATTCAACGATTCGCGAACCAGACCGAGGCGTCTGGCCTTATCTTCATACATGTTGTGGTATTTCAGTAATTCAAGTGATTGATGATTGATAGATTTTAAAAATTCAGCTGTCGCTTTTATCTGTTCCTCGCTGTCATTGTAGCCCGGGACCATCACCATGCGGAATTTGACTTCAGCCTTCAAACCGATGAGTTTTTTGATATTGCTATGGATTAATGCGCTGTCCTGCTTCGTGAGTTTTTTGTGAAGTTCATCGTCACCGACAACTTTCAAATCCACCAGAAACAAATCGACGAAGGGGGCAACGATTTCAATATGCTCCCACGGAACATGCAGGGACGTTTCCACGGCAATGTGAATATTTTCATTCTTCAGCGACTGGAGAAGACTTATCAGAATTTCCGGATTCTGAAGAAGAGGGTCGCCGCCGCTGAGCGTCACGCCGCCGCCGGTTGCGAGGTAATAATCCCTGTCTCGAAGAACAACGTCCATGACGTTGCCAACGGAATAGTCCACGTCTGAAGAAGAGATCGTCTTTAAAGATTGCGCTTCGGGATTCTGGCACCACAGACATTTCAGTCTGCATCCCTGGAAAAAGATTG
>JASEHT010000171.1 GCA_030018675.1 Smithella sp. | reverse complement strand
CATGGCCGCCCTCCGGATCATTTAAATTCTTTATCAATATATTCTTTGATGAACTTCAACCCCTCTGTATAGGAAACCTGCGGTGTGTAACCCAGATCTTTTCTGATCCTGTCGTTGGGTACTCGGTTGTCCGAGCCGATAAGATTCAGCGCTTCGCGGGTGATGAGCGGGCGTTTCTCAATGTTGAAGAATTTCCAGATGGCTTCCAGCAGGTACGCGCCGATCAGGGCCAAAGGCCTTGGAATGGATTTCGGATTTTGAACACCGATCATGTGGGCAATATCCGTAAAATATTGTTTCCATGTTACATCTGTTCCGTCGGAAGCATTGAAGGCTTTTCCGATTGCTTTTTCCGAAGTTGCCGCAAGAATCAGAATGTCGGCAACGTTATCCACATAAGCCAGTCCGGCGTTCATATCTCCTCCGGAAATGAGGCCGGGAGAGCCGCTCTTCAGGACATTAATCACGTCGTGCAGCCAGGGACCAGAGCGGGGACCATAGACGTTGGCCGGACGAACGACGCTTAATTTTAAGCCGCGTTCATGATAGTAAGCCCAAGCCAGCTTTTCCTGCGCCTGTTTGGTTCTGCTGTAGGGGCCGAACGTTTTGCCATAGCTTGTTTCTTCGGGGCAGGACTGACTGTGTATTTTATCTCCATAGACTACAATACTGGAGGCCAGCACGACGCGGGCGTTGTTCTTTAACGCCTCTTCAAAAATCTTCCGGCTGCCCTCCACGGTGAATTCCCAGTATTTTGCTTCGTCTCCCCAGTCGGTGACAATGGCCACCAGATGAATGATTGTGCCTGCTCCGTCAGCGGCTTTTGCCACGGCCTGGGGATCGGATATGCTGCCGCGGACAATCTCAACTTTTTCCGTCCATTCAGCCGGTACGACTTCACCGGGTAGAGCAAGAACCTTCACGGCGATTCCGTTCTGCAAAAGTTTATGCACGACGCGGCTGCCGATAAATCCGGTGGCTCCGGTGACCAGAACCGGTTGCGCAATATTTTCTCCATTACTCATTGTTTATCCCTCCCCGATGATTTATGGATCACGTCAGATGCTTATTCCCGCTTCGGCGAAAACCGCCCGGCATCTTTCCAAAATTATTTTGTCCGGAAAAGACGTCATGGATTTGTCGTTTTTATAAGGGTCTATCGCGCCGACTTTATCGATTTTTTCATGCCAGAGAGGATTAAACTCGAGCAGTGAGGCTTCTGCGACATCCAGATTTTTTAAAAAACCGGCAATCGCCCGCATGTTCGCCTCCGTGTCGGTAATATCGGGAACAAGAGGCGTGCGCGGCAGAAGAACCTTGCCGTCTGATTTTGATTTTTGGACGAGCCGGGAAAAATTATCCAGAATTTTTTCATTGCCGATACCGCAGTATTTTTTGTGCACGCCGCCGTCCAGGATTTTGATGTCGAAATAAATGGCGTCCAGATAGGGATAAAGTTTGTCCGTAAACCGCTCCCAATCGAAATGGCCGCAGGTTTCGAGCAAGGTGTGGATGTTGTTTTGCTTGAGCGATTTCAGGAGCGCCGATGTGAAATCCATGTATAAAGTCGGTTCACCTCCGGACAGGGTAACGCCTCCACCCGATGTTTCAAAAAACGGTTTGTCCGGCAGGATCTTTTTCAGGATCTCGTCCACAGTCAGATTTTTCCCCACCCGTTCCAGCGCGCCGGAGGGACAGGCATCAGCGCAAAGAAAACATAAATCGCATTTGCTCCGGTCGATATAAAGCGGATTGTCGCGGGAAAGGGCATCGTGAGGGCACACGTCGCGGCAAGAGCCGCAGTCGATGCAGATGTTGGGGTCAAAGGAAATTTCCTCGGCGGCTTTTTTGCTTTCCGGGTTGTGACACCAGACGCAGGAAAGCGGGCAGCCTTTGAAGAAAACGACTGATCGGATGCCCGGTCCGTCGTCAAGGCTGTTGCCCTTGATTTCCAGAATTAAAGGGGATTTAAATTCATTCTGTGTCATAAACAATTTTGAAAAACCTGTTTTAATTATTTGTCACTTCGAACGAATGTGAGAAGTCTTATAAAACATTCATTAAAAAAAGATTTCTCGTCGTTTACTCCTCGAAATGACACGAACAATCTATCTATCCTTAATCTAAATTCCGAACTCCGCCCTTTCAATTAATTCTATCTGCATTTCCCGATTAAGGGTGACAAAATAAGCATTGTAGCCGGATATGCGGACCAGCAGGTTCTGATAATTTTCGGGATGTTCCATCGCATCGCGCAGTGTTTTTGACGACACGACATTGAGCTGCATCTGCATGCCGCCGAGATCGCTGTAAGTCTTCACATATGAATAGATGTTATCCACGATTTTTTTGTGTGACTCGTTAGCGGCGGGAACTACTTTAACATTGAAGGCGATATTGTTGTTCATGTTCTCCGGTTTCAGCCGGGCGACATCGCGGATGTTGTCGAGAATACTCTTAGATGCGTGCGGTTCCGGTGTGAGTCCCGGCGTGAAGGCCTTGCCGGCCAGCCGTCCCGAGGGAAGCGCTCCGGTGAGTGTTCCGAAAGCGACATGATTGGACATGGACCAGAAGCCCGCCGTGTATCTGCCGCCGCGGTAATTTTCGTGCTCTCCGAAAATATCATGAGCGAGTTTCGTAATGCGGTTGGCCGTTTCCAGCGCTTCCTCGTTCCCCGAACCAAACAAGGAGATTTTGTTTTTTATCAGCGCCAGCAGCGAAGGATTCTTTGTGAAATTGCTGTTGATGGCATCTAGTAGTTCGCCAAATGCAATTTTCTTCTCTTCAAAAACAAGTTTCTTTATAACCATCAGCGAGTCGGTGATATCGGCGAGACCGATGAAAGCGATGCCCGATGAGTTATAAAGAGCACCGCCTTTAGTGACGTCCCTGCCGCTTTTCAGCGAACCTTCGATAAGGGCGGAGATAAAAGGCGTCGGCCTGATGGCCTGGTGCGCTTCGCCCAGAAGATTGTTGTATTCGCAGGTCTGATCGGCAAGAAAACGGAGTTGCGTGGCGAAGGCATTGAAGAAGGATTCGTAATCCGGAAATGCTCCGGTTTTGATATCGCCGGTTTTCGGTCCCAGATCCCACCGCATCAGAGGGTGTCTGCCGTTGTTGAGCGCCATTTCCAGGGCGGCCACCGCATTGAACATCATGCAGTTGGTATGGCCAATATGGCGGCCCGAAAGCGTCGGCTCCACGCAGCCGGTTGCCGACCAGTCGCGCAGATGCTCCACAGGATAGTTGAATTCCGCAAGCGATTCCATAACCGCCTCATCATTGTGAATGGACGGAGTGGCGGTTGTATTTAGATTCACTTCGCAAAGCCTCTTCAAATACGTCGTGCTGTTTTTCTCGCGGCTGTAACGGGCGTTGACGTTGGGATCCCGGATGGAAAGCATTTCCGTGACTTTCAGAAAAATGTAGGTCATGTCGTTGACGGCATCTTCGCCTTGGGGTGTCACGCCGCCCAGGGTGATGGCCTGGTCGGAAGAGCTGCCGCCGAAAAGATAATTGCCGATATCGGGTATAAGCGGCAGATGATCGGTGCAGCGCATGTAGAAACAGCCGATCAGTTCAACGGCGCGTTTGATATAGTCCCGCTTTTCTTGCGTGTCTTTAATTTTTTCCATGTCGGCCGCGAAATACGGCTGAAGCCACTGATCGAGCCGCCCCAGCGAAAAACCGGCGTTGGTGTTTTCCATGTGCACGCCGATCCAGATGATCCACATGGCGTTGACCGCTTCGTCAAGCGTTGCGCACGGATTTTCCGGAACGCGTCCGCAGATGTCGGCCAGGCGCAGCAATTCTTTTTTACGTGAAGCGTCCTTTTCGTTGTCGGCGAGTCTCTGTGCTTCCGCGGCTAGATTCCTCGCGTAGGCGTTGATGCCTTCCAGGTTGATTTTCATGGCCGAAAGCGTGTCGCGCTTTTGTTTGTTCGATTCCGGCGTCGTTTTCAACTCCGTATCAATTTCCGCCATAATTCCTATGGTTCCCGTTTTCAATACTTTGGGGTAGTCAATAATAGTATGGGATAGGGCGACGGTTTTCCATAAAAAGCAGGCGGCAAAACGTTCATCCAGCTTTTGACAAAGCGGATAGTCCTTGTTTTCCCGGACCCATTCGCGGAAATTGCGGTGCAGCCAGAAAGGAAAAACCTTGTTGTGCAGCACATCAATGGTTTCCGAATCAACATCATAAGGATTCAGCGGCCTGTAAGGCGCGGTAATGAGTTCTCCCCAGATCATCGTGGCGTGCGCATCGGGATATAAAATTACGCCGATTTCCTTGGTGGTGTTCGTTCCGGCGATCAGATCGTTTTTTCTGATGATGGGTTTCCTGTTTTCCATCAAAAACTTGAAGGCGTTTGCCTGGCGCAGTTCGGCCACCCAGGGCGCGCCGTTTCTGTCGGTTTCGAAACCGTTATCACGGCACCATCGGGTTACAAGCTCCGCGCGTTCATGGCAGATAGCCGCGCGCGTCTTGAGATGAATGTCCAGAAAATCTTTAACTCTCGGGAAATCGTCCAGGGAGTAATCCGCCAGATAGGAATCGTCCAGAAATCGGACGCCAGGATCGGCGGCGTCGGCCCGAAGCTGTTTGGGTTTTCTGGAGTTGATGCTTTTTTGGGAAGCCTTGCCTGCGTCGTAATTTCGATTTTCCGTTTTTGCTTCTTTTTTAAGTTTTAGAATTTGTATTTGTTTTAGAAGCAGCGACAGGTAGAAATTGAATAACTGAAGGTAACCGAGATTGCCCCGGGTGACCATTCTATTTTCCATCAGCGCCAGCATCAGTTTGTTGGGCGGCTGCGTGGCGGCTTCTTTAACCGCGTCCTCATCAACGAAGATCAACTGCGCGTCGGGTTTCGCAGGCATATCCTTCAAAACGCTGACCTTGCCATTTTCAAATTGCAACGCCTGTTCCACGCTGCCGTTTTCCGTTTTGATGCCGAAGGTGAAATTCAGCCAGCCGTCATCACTTTTCAAATATTTATTTAAAGAAGGCCGCGTGTTGAAGTTGAAGGCAAAAAACCTTAAGAATAAATTGGCCAGTGTGTTGGTATGACTTTTAGGGGCGCTTTGTGTTTGCATGGACATCCTCCATTAAAAACAGGGCTTTAATGTTATTTAAAACAATTTTTCACCATCATTCAAACTTTGTTTAAGTTTTATGATATTTTTAATCATGTCTGAAGTTCGTTCCTTGACGAAGGCATCCACATCATCCAGGACTTCATGGAATAGGCGGCTGTTGCAAAGAGTGATAAGGCCGTGAAGGTCAGACCAGAATTTAACAACCTCAAATAACACAAAATGATCTTGATGAGCTGGGATCAAAAGATGAAGAAGTGAGCGGCATTGTTGATTATTTAAAGACAATAAAGGAAATTGAAG
>JASEHT010000170.1 GCA_030018675.1 Smithella sp. | reverse complement strand
GATGTGCCTGGCGATTGAAAACATCAAAAAAGAAAAACCGTCCGTTTGCAGCATACAGGAATACCACGCGTTAACGTGTGTTCCTGTTCATAACCGAAATAAGTAAATCACAGAAAGGAGTAACAAAATGAACGCAGTAGCAAAAACGTATCAAAAAGGGGAAATCCCCGGCGTGATCGCCATCCGGGCTTCCGGATGCAAGGGTTGCGACGCTTGCAAGCGTTACTGTCCGACCGGCGCCATCACGGGCTCGTTCGGCGCCACGCACGGCATTGACGTCGATCTTTGCCTGAGCTGCGGCCAGTGCCTCATCAGCTGTCCCTTCGACGCCGTTTACGAAACAGACGACGCGGTGGACCAGGTGATCGCCCGCCTGCAGGACAAAAGCGTTTCGGTGGTCGGCATCATCGCGCCGGCTGTGCGTGTGGCCATCGGCGAAGAGTTCGGCATGAAAACTGGTTCGCTGGTGACCGGCAAACTCTACGGCTCGATGAAGAAATCCGGTTTTGAAATCCTCGACAACAATTTTGCGGCAGACCTCACCATCATGGAAGAAGGTTCGGAGTTGATCTCCCGCACGCGCCACACCGTCTTCGGTGAAAAAAGCGCGCACGGCGAACCGATCGGCCCTCTGCCCCAGTTCACGTCCTGCTGCCCCGCCTGGGTTCGGTATGTGGAAACCCAGTGCCCGGCACTGATTCCCCATCTGTCTTCGGCGAAATCGCCTCAGCAGATGGCCGGAACCGTCGCCAAAACCTACGGAACCAAAGTATGGAAAAAACCGGCTTCGCAGATTTTCACCGTCGGCATCATGCCCTGCACGGCCAAGAAGTTTGAAGCCTCGCGACCCGAGTTTAAAAGCGCTTACGAATATAACAAAAAGCTAAATGGTGAGACAGGCCCCGCCTACCCGGACGTGGATGTCGTGCTGACCACGCGCGATCTGGCGCGCCTGTTCAAGAAGATGAAGATTGATCTGGCCAAAGAAGCCGACTACAACCCGGATATTCTGTTTGCCGAATATTCCGGAGCGGGAACGATCTTCGGCAACACCGGGGGCGTCATGGAAGCGGCGGTGCGCACCGCCTATGCCGTGCTGACCGGCGAAGAACTGGCAAACGTCGAGTTCAAACCCGTTCGCGGTCTGAAAGGGGTCAAAAGCGCCTCGGTCACGCTCAAAGACGCGAAGTACGATAAGGAAGTCACCATTAACCTGGCAGTCGTCCACGACATGGCGCGCAACATCAAGCCGATCGTCGATGACGTTCTGGCCGGCAAATCTCCGTATCACTTCATCGAAGTGATGAACTGTCCCGCCGGATGCATCAACGGCGGCGGACAGCCGATTGACAAAAGCGGGTCATCCTGGGTCGAGGCGATCCGGCCTCTGTTTGCCTGGAAATAACATATTAATGAAAGGAGATCTCTATGTCTGAACAAAAATATCAATATACGGAAAACCCCTTTGCCGTCACAAGGCGGGAATTCATCACCATCACCGGCGTCATCGCGGCATTTCTGGCCCTTCCGGCCATCTGGATCAAGTCGGTTGCGTCCTCGAACAACGCCTACATTCAGGCCAGAACCCAGGGGCTGTATACAGACGACGTCAAATCGACCATCCGGGTGAGTCACGCCAACACTGCCGTAAACCGCTACTACAAGGAATTTGGAGGCGAGCCGCTGGGACATCTTTCTCACAAACTTTTGCACACCCATTACATTAACCGGACCAAAGGTCTTGGCTGAAATAAGGAGGATAAACCATGAGCCACGATAAAATGATTTTAAAGCACCCGTTGAGCGTCCGCATGTTTCACTATTTTCTGATTTTGAGTTTTCTGCCGCTTGCCGTCACGGGCGTTCTTCTTTACTTCAAGCCCTTGTCGGATGCGGCCATGCACCTGACCATGCAGTTCCACGCCGTGGCGGGCGTTGTGTTGACCGTTGCCTGCGCCTCGTTTTTCTTTCTGGCGTACGACCGTGTTGTGCTGTTCATCAAACGCGTTTTTTCGTTTTCCATCGCGGATCTGAAATGGTTCGCCGTTCTGGGCGGCTACCCGCAGAAACTGATCCTACGCAAAAAAGTATTCGTGCCGCCGATGGGCAAATATAATTCCGGCCAGAAGCTCTTCGGCATTTTCGTGCTGATCGGCGGATCGCTTTTGATCCTGTCGGGCTGGATTCTCTGGGGGTACCCGCATGCCCTGCCGCGCGGCTTTGTCGCCCTAATGGGAAACGTACACCTTATCGCCGGCATCGTGCTGACGCTTTTCCTCTGCGTTCACCTCTTTCTGGGCGTTTATATGTTTGATGATTTCAAAGCCATGATCCTGCACGGCAAAATCCCCTATGAGGAAGCAAAGGAAATGTCGCCGCTATGGGTGGAAAAAGAAACTATCCCCGTTGCCAAGATTACACGTTGACAAATTCGGTATGATGAAGCTATGAAACATACAAGTTAAATATCAATCTGAGAGAAAGGATTGTTCTGATCTTGAGGAGAGTCTGAAGTCTTTAATCTAAAGGTTTGATTCTTCCGGGGTCAAACCTCTTTTTTTTTAGGAGAATCAATATGAATAAAAGAATCGGCACCATAACAATCATCATCACCGATAGAACAAGCCAGGCACAGAAAGTTAATCAGATTCTGTGCGATTTCGGCGAAATGATCATTGGACGCATGGGTCTGCCCTATGCACCCGGTAATCTGCATATTATCGCGCTCATCGTTCACGCCAACAACGATGAAATCGGTGCCTTAACCGGAAAACTGGGCACTCTTTCCGGTGTCTCGGTCAAATCATCTCTGACAAAAGTGCAGGAAGCATCAAGAACGGGGAATTTATGAAAGATTTCATCAATGACAATCAGATTGAAAAAACTCTTGTCCAGGCGAAAAATCCATCCGCTGCAAGAGTGCGGGAAATTATATCCAAATCCAATGAACTCAAAGGTCTGACGCCCGATGAAGTTGCCGTTTTGCTGCAGACAGAGGATGATGAACTGATTGATGAAATATTGCAGGCGGCGCATAAAATCAAGGAAAGTATTTATGGCAACCGTCTGGTGCTCTTCGCGCCTCTGTATGTGGCCAATCACTGCTCCAACAACTGCCTGTACTGCGGTTTTCGCCGGGATAACCGTGAGCTCAACCGCGTTGCCCTTACGATGGATCAGATCCGAAATGAAGTCGAAGTACTCCAACGCGAGGGTCACAAGCGTCTGTTGATGCTTTGCGGCGAACATCCGACACGATCGAGCCTGGATTACTTTATCGAAGCCATTGAAACGGCGTACGCCGTCAAAACGGAACACGGCGGTGAAATCCGCAGGATCAACGTGGAGCTTGCGCCGCTGGAGGTCGATGAATTCCGACGCCTGAAGAAAACGGGCATCGGCACGTACCTGCTTTTCCAGGAAACGTATCATCACGAAACCTACAAAAAGATGCATCCGTCGGGTCCGAAAAAGGATTATCTCACTCGTCTCACCGCCATGCACCGCGCCCAGGAGGGCGGCATCGACGATGTGGGCATCGGCGCGCTGTTCGGGCTGTATGACTACAAGTTCGACGTTTTGGGCCTGCTTTTTCACGCGCTGCAACTGGAGAAAGACTGCGGCGTGGGACCGCACACGATTTCCATACCCAGACTGGAACCTGCTTTCAATGCGCCGGCGGCCATTGCGCCTCCCATGCCGGTAACCGACACCGAGTTCAAAAAGCTTGTCGCGATTTTACGCATGGCGGTTCCCTACACGGGAATCATTCTGACCACCCGGGAAAACGCCGCGCTGCGTTCGGAGGTCTTCGCCTACGGCGTTTCTCAGATCAGCGCGGGCTCCCGGACGAATCCCGGCGGGTATTCTGACAAAACCAGCGATGCGTTTCGCTCCGCGCAATTCAACCTGGGCGACACGCGCTCACTCGATGAAGTCATTCTGGACATTACCGAACACGGACACATTCCGAGCTTCTGCACGGCATGTTACCGCCTGGGCCGCACAGGCAAGGATTTCATGGATCTGGCCAAACCGGGACTCATTCAGAAGTTCTGCCAGACCAACGCGGTTTTCTCCTTCAAGGAGTATCTGCTCGACTACGCAAGTCCAAAAACCCGCGAGGCCGGAGAAAAGCTCATCGCAGACATGCTGGAAACATCATTTAAAACCAAACGAAAGAAAATGGTGACCGACCGGTTGCAAACTATCTTGGAAGGAAAACGCGATGTCTGTATCTGACCGGATAGAAAAACTACTGATCAAGGCGGAAATCGGGGAACCTTTGAGCAGAGATGAAATCATTGAACTTTTAAAAATGCCCGGCGACTCCGTGCGGGATCTTTTTGCCAGTGCCGACCGCGTGCGTCAGCGGGAAGTCGGGGATGAAATATTCCTGCGCGGCATTATTGAATTTTCCAATCACTGTGAACGAAATTGCCTTTACTGCGGCCTGCGAAAAAGCAATGCCAAGCTAAGTCGTTATCGGATGTCCGACGATGAAATTATCGCTACAGCCGAACATATAAAAAAAACAGGCATCCCCACAATAGTACTGCAATCCGGTGAGGATTCCTTTTATAAAACAGATTCCATCTGCCGTCTGATCGAGCGAATTAAAACGGAAACAGACGCCGTCATCACCTTGTCCATCGGGGAAAGAAACCTTGATGATTATCGATCGTTTCAGCAGTCAGGCACAAACCGTTATCTCCTCAAACACGAAACGTCTTCCCCGGAATTATATCAGTATCTTCGTCCGGGCTGCCGATTGAATGAACGGATGCAATCGCTGCGTCGCCTGAAGGAACTTGGTTTTGAAACCGGGACGGGAAACATGGTGGGTTTACCCGGTCAGACATGGGACATACTGGCCGATGACTTGCTGGTGATGAAAATACTTGATGCCGATATGCTGGGCATCGGGCCTTTCATTCCTCATCCGGATACGCCGCTGACCGGTATCGAAAATGACGATATCGAGCTGACTCTGCGGGTTTTGGCCTTAGCCCGATTGCTTACACAAAACACGAATATCCCGGCCACAACAGCCCTGGCCACTCTTCATCGTCAGGGACGGCTTCTGGCTCTACAGGCTGGAGCCAATGTTGTTATGCCGGATTTTACACCCGACATCTACAAATCGCGATATGATATTTATCCCGGAAAGTCAGATACAGGCGCAGCCCGGAACATTATCGAAAAGCTAAAGGCCGATATTCATTCCCTGAACCGAACGATTAACTTTTCGGCAGGCAAACGTCCGGGGAAACATTTTCCGGAAATCATCCATTAATTTATGCACTTAATCATCTGCCTCACAGCGCAAGATCCTGAGCCTATTCATTGCTTTAGGTCATCTAAATATATTAAATATAACGACAATTTTAAAATTGACAAATTAACATATTAAAGCTATAAGCCGCCGGTAATCTGCTG
>JASEHT010000016.1 GCA_030018675.1 Smithella sp. | reverse complement strand
GTCGGCCAGCGCGGCCGAGGAGATGTCTTCGCAATCCGAGGAGATGCGCAGCATGGTGGCAGGTTTCAATCTGAGTACAGCAGGACGCTTTGATCAGCCGCGTATCGCGGATAAAGCCTCAATAGGGCGACAACCAAATCAGCCCGGAATCACACAAGGTCAGAAACCGTCTTGGAAAACGGCGTCTCAGCCGAGGCATATTATTCCGCTGGATGAATCTGACCATGATGTGCTAAAAAAGTTCTAAAAGAGAGGGTATAAAATGTTTAAGTATTTCGCCAATATGAAGATCGGAGCAAAGCTTGTCGGAGTCCTTGCGTTTATTTTCGTTTTTGTAACCGCATTGATGTTGTCGGGGGCCATGGTCAGAATGGATTTGGTTCGTAAAATAGATTCGATGTATAAGCAATATGTTCTGGATATCAAAGTTATGGGATCTATGAATGCCGGCATCAATAAAATGGATGGATACCTCTATCATCTTGTTGCGGTTCCTTCCTCGCGTGGCGCTCTTTCGGAAAACATTTTGCAGGAAATAAATTTGTTGGAAAAAAATCTTCAAATCTTCAAAGGGAAAAAACTTGATGCCGAGGAAAGAACGCTTCTTTCAGATTTTGAAGCTGCCTGGCCGGATCTTCAGCGCGGTTATATGGAAGTGATGAAGCTGGCCGCGGACGGCAAATATGATGAAGTCAATCGCCTGCTCTCCGAGAAAAGTTCTTTCAGTGAAGCCAGGAAAAAAACCTCGGAAGCCGCTTTTGGCCTCAGTTCTTATAGCAACAGCCTGAATGAAAAATCCATCAAGCAAGTGGTGACGGGCAGGGGAGGATTTTCCGGGATATTGTGGGTGTTTTCAGGCGTGGGCGCCCTGATGCTGGTATTGATGGCGGTAGCACTGACCCGATCCCTTGCCAGGCCGTTAAGAAAAATAGTGCTGATGATGCGGGAGATTGAAAAAGGGCATCTTTCCAATCGGTTGAATATGAACCGGACGGATGAAATAGGCGAGCTAAGCCAATCCATGGATAATTTTGTATCTCATCTTCAAAATAATGTCATATCCAACGTACAAAAAATAGCGGAAGGTGATATTAATATCAATACGACAATTATTGACGAAAAAGATGAGATCGGACCGAATTTCAAGAGAATGGTTGAGCACATGAATATATTGGGCCAAGAAGTTACTGACTTAACCATGGCGGCACAGCAAGGAAAATTGGATGTCCGAGGCAACAAGGACAATTTGAAAGGCACATTCAGACATCTGATTCACGCGATCAATACAACGCTGGACTCAATGATCGGACCGATCAATGAAGCGTCCGATGTGCTTGTGCGGGTCGCCAATAAAGATATGACGGCGCGGATCAAGGGCGATTACAAGGGCGATCATGCCATAATTAAAGCATCGTTGAACATGGCGGTGGAGAATCTGGATAAGGTTTTGCAGCATGTCGCCATAAGCGCCGATCAGGTGGCGTCGGCCAGCGTTCAGATCAGCACCGGCGGCCAGTCCCTGTCGCAGGGAGCGAGCGAGCAGGCCAGTTCTCTGGAGGAAGTATCCAGCAGTCTTCAGGAGATGTCCTCCATGACCAAGCAGAGTGCTTTAAATGCGCGGGAAGCGAAAGGCGTAGCGGATGCAGCCCGTGACAGCGCCGACAAGGGTGTGGAGAGCATGAACCGGATGTCTTCGGCGATCAACAAGATCAAGACCTCATCGGACGCCACGGCGAAGATCGTCAAGACCATTGATGAGATAGCGTTTCAGACGAACCTTCTGGCTCTCAATGCGGCCGTGGAGGCCGCTCGGGCGGGAGATGCGGGCAGGGGTTTTGCGGTGGTTGCCGAGGAAGTAAGGAACCTGGCCATGCGGAGCGCTGAAGCGGCGAAGAACACGGCCAATTTAATTGAAGAAGCGGTGAGGAACTCGGAGAACGGCGTCAGCATCAATTCCGAAGTTTTGAAGAACTTTCAGGACATTACGGAGAAGATCAACAAAGTGAGTCAGGTTGTTGCGGAGATTGCCGCGGCATCCGAGCAGCAGGATCAGGGGATCAGCCAGGTGAACCGTGCGGTAGAGCAGTTGAATCAGGTCACGCAGCAGAACGCGGCGAACGCCGAGGAGTCGGCCAGCGCGGCCGAGGAGATGTCTTCGCAATCCGAGGAGATGCGCAGCATGATAGCCGCTTTTCAGCTGACATCTTCCAATGACGTTGTCCTGACGGGAAGCGGTTTTGAATCTGACGGGAATCCTTACGAAACACAGAAAGGAAAAACAGGCAGAAATTTAATATCGGGTCCCCAATCTTAGTTGCGCCAACCGTCCGTAGAATGACACTCTTGGCAACGTAGAAGAAAATTTGTTTTTGGATGAAAGCGCCAAAGGTATGATTCTTCCCTTTTCCATGGCGAGGAAGAAGTCAGCCCAGGTATTTTTAGATATGACCGATTCAGAATTAAAAAATGTTCCAATAGATTATTATTCGCTAAAACTTACGTCTAAACAATTTGAGAAAATCAGCAGGCTCGTCTATCAGATTTCAGGAATCGATTTACATGAAGGCAAGGAGGAATTAGTCAAGGCCCGGTTATTAAAAAGATTAAGACACTTAAGAATCGCTGATTTCGAAAATTACCTCAAATATGTGGAAAACGATCAGAGCAAGGCTGAAATTCGGACCATGGTGGATGTTCTGACTACCAATAAAACACATTTTTTCCGGGAACCGGAACACCTCGATTTCTTGCGTGATGTCATTATACCCGGGTTGCCTAAAGGACCCGTGAGAATATGGAGCGCCGGCTGCTCCTCGGGAGAAGAGCCGTATTCGATCGCAATTGTTTTGCAAGAAATCTTACCGCAAGCAGCAAGATATGAAGTGAAAATCCTGGCCACCGATCTATCCGATCGCATGATGGAAAAGGCTCGTCAGGGTATATACGATGAAGAAACACTCAAAACGTTGCCTCGTCAATTGACATTAAAATATTTCAGAAGAGTCGATTTTAAAACAGGTCATGACCATGGTCGCAGGTACCGGGTCATTCCCGAACTGCAATCAATGGTCTCCTTTGCCAAACTGAACCTGATGAATGAATGGCCGATGAGAGGTCTTTTTGACGCGATATTCTGCCGCAATGTAATGATATATTTTGATAAACCGACCCAGGAAAAACTGGTCAGTCGTTTCTGGTCCTATCTGCGGGAAGGCGGTTATCTTATGGTCGGGCATTCGGAGAGCCTGACTTTTTTAAGCCATAATTACCGATATCTGCAGCCTGCCGTTTACCGGAAGGTCAATCCGCAGGCCGTGGTTCGCGCCAAGCCGGTGTTACACAGAGGAAAGTAACTGATTATGGTTCATACGGTTGGAGTAGCCGATCTTAAAATATCGGCGGATGTCACGGACATATTGATCACATACGCCCTGGGCAGTTGTCTGGGGGTGACGGTTTACGATTTCCGTTTGAAAAGGGCGGGCCTTCTTCATTGCATGTTGCCGGATTCCAATATCGACAGGGATAAAGCAGCGGGGAATCCTTCCTTGTATGTGGATAGCGGCTTGAAAGTTCTTCTGGATAATTTTTATCGTAACGGATCCCGTAAGAATAATCTGATCATCCGGGTTGCCGGAGGTTCCAGTTCAAAAGAAAACCGGGAAGAGGATTTTTTTAAAATCGGTCACCGTAATTTTGTAAGTTTGCGTAAGTATTTATGGGATGCAGGACTGTTGCTGAAGGCTTATGATGTGGGGGGTTATGGTTCGCGCACGGTGACTTTGGAAGTGGAAAGCGGAAAGATGCTCGTCAAATCAAAAGGTACACTGAGAGACCTGTAAAGCGCAGCTTCGGGTTAAAAAATAAAATACAGGAGAAGGTAATATGGCTTTGAACATTCTGGTGGTTGACGACAGTTCTGTGATGCGCTCGATCATCATAAAAACTCTGAAAATGACCGATTTGCCTTTGGGAGATATCTGGGAGGCAAAAAACGGTCAAGAGGGGCTGCGGCTTCTGCATGAAAAATGGATCGATTTGGCGCTGGTCGATATCCACATGCCGGTGATGGACGGCGAGGAAATGATCCGTCATCTGAGAGAGAATCAGCAGTATGAAAACCTTCCTGTGATTGTGGTCAGTTCGGAAAGCGATCCCAATAAAATAGAGATGATGCTCCGGCAGGGCGCTATGTTTATCCATAAACCGTTCAAACCAGAGACGTTAAGAGAAGTGGTTATCGACATGACGGGGGTCAATTATGAAGACAAAGATTAAAAGTGTATTGGAAACCTCTTCTGTCACTACATTCGAAGATGTCTGCTTCATGTATCAGGTTCCGGAATTAAAAAAAGAGCAGAAGAAACTTAAACCGGACGCGGTCGCCGAAGTAAAATACAAGGGCGATCATACAGGAAGGCTTGTGATTGAAGCGTATGGAGATCTTTTTTCAGCGATTGCGGCCAATATGTTAAGTGATGAATCTCCCAGTTTACACAAGAAAAAGGACGCTTTGGGAGAAATCGCCAATATCATTTGCGGCAATGTTGTCGCTTCGTTGGGAAGGAGTGAGAAGGGATATAAAATCGGCAGTCCCCGGTCCTTGAAAAAGGAGGAATGGCTAAAAGAAAAAAAGACCGACAAACCTTTCGCTGAAATATCTTTGAATTTCAATGAGGGACGCGTGGATATCAAATTTTTCGTGGATGGCGAAATTTCCGTCAAGGAGAAAAAAATTGATAAAAGTTCTGATTGTTGACGATTCCGCTCTGGTTCGCAAACTTCTGACGGAAGATCTTTCCCGCTACAGTGACATTGAAGTGGTCGGGGGAGCCATTGATCCTTATGTGGCGCGTGACAAAATCGTCCGGCTTAAGCCCGATGTCATAACCCTGGATATAGAGATGCCCCGCATGGACGGCCTTTCCTTTTTATCCAAGTTGATGAAGTTCTATCCGTTGCCGGTTGTCGTTGTCAGCTCTCTGACTCCCCGCAACAGTCAAAACGCTATCAGAGCGCTGGAGCTTGGGGCTGTGGAGGTTATCTGTAAACCGGGTTCCAGTTTTTCCGTTCCGGATATTTCCAAGAGCCTGATTAACGCCATCCGCACTGCGTCCAAAGCCAAGGTGTCCCAAAAGACAGCGTTGGAAATAGCCGATCAAGAAACCATGCCGGTATACAAAATTCCTTTAAAAACGACCCATAAAGTCATTGCCGTGGGAGCTTCGACCGGAGGGACGATTGCCATCGAAAACATTCTCTCCAAAATGCCTTTAAATATCCCCGGAATGGTGATTGTTCAGCATATGCCTGAATATTTTACGGGCAGTTTTGCAGAACGTCTGAATAACATCTGTAAAATAGAGGTTCGCGAGGCCAAAGACGGCGATGCCGTGACGCCGGGACTGGCTTTGATTGCTCCCGGCGGACATCACATGCTGTTGGAGCGAAGCGGAGCCTTTTATCAGGTTCGGGTAAAAGGCGGCCCGATGGTGCACCACCAGAAACCGAGCGTCGACGTTCTTTTCCACTCTGTTGCCAAACAGGCGGGTGCCAATGCGATGGGAGTATTATTGACGGGGATGGGAGCGGACGGCGCTGAAGGACTGCTGGCGATGAGACAAAACAAGGCTCACACAATCGCGCAGGACGAAGCAACGTCGGTCGTCTACGGAATGCCCGGAGAAGCGGTGAAACTGGGAGCGGCCGCCGAGGTTTTGCCGCTGCCGGAAATTTCCAATCATATCATAAAACGGTTGTCCGGAGAGGGCAAAGAAAAGAAAGGGACAGCCACAGCCGAATGATGAAATTTTAACAGCGATAAAATACTGTCTGTGTCCGGATCTTTTCAAAATCCGATAAATCTTATTTTTCTTTCAGCCATTTGTTGAGCAGCGGAATTTCCTTTTCTTTCCAGAGAGACGAAAAACGGATTTTCAAAAAAGATTCGTACAGCGCGTCCATCGTTTTGACGGCGTTTTCAATCAGGTAAATCCTCTCCAGCAGTCCTCCCGAAGGGTCTTCCGATGTTTCCTGCCAGTCTGCCGGCGGCATTTTCATTGACTGAAAGTGAAACGAATCTCCCTTGAACGTGAATTCCCACTCATTTTGATCATGCGTCAACTTGATTCCCGCTTCCTTGACTTTCTTCCCCTGACGGATGGCTTCTTTGCCTTCTTTGAGTTCCGCGTGGATGCCGTGGCAGACAACGCCCTGAGAATATTCGCCTTCACCGGCTTCCAGAGAAATTCTTTTGAGGAAACGAAGTTCAATTTCCTCTTGATTTCGAAGGGCTATTCTCCCGTTGCGTTCCTCTGATTTAAACCAGAGCCACGTTAAAAATTCTCGGCCGATTAAAGACGCAGAATCCGTAGATTCGGTGTTTTGCTGTATCAGGCAGTTCTCCTGCGGAGAAAAAGGTTTAAGCGCCAGCGAAAAAGTTTTTTTGAACAAATCGGCAAAATCCTGGGCAACATTGTCGGAAAGCGAAGAAAAATAAAGTTCATTTTTGCTGACAGACCAGCAAACATCGTAGAAAGAGGGAATGGGGTCGGTTTTGGCAAGCAGATCCAGTTTTACCTTATCTTTCATGGCCGAGGACAGCTGCTTATGTATCCGGTCCTTCCCGCTTTCGGCAAGAAATCGTCTTTCTTCCTCCATGAGCTTGATCTTCATTAATTTGGGGGAAATCAGCTTGCGGTCAACACGCAAAGAGAAAATAAGAAAATCACCGAGCGCGTAATTGGCGTTTTCAAAATTCGTATCCAGCACATCGGTCAGGGATACCCAGCCCATTCGTTTTTCTTCCGTGGATTTAATCGTGCTCTGATAAGCATTGGCTTTCATCCGGCTGTTGACGAAATTTAAAAAGGCCTGCGGCAGCTGGCCTTCAACATGAAAACGCGAAAACGTAAAACTTCCTTTTAATAAACCCATGATTCACCTCGTTCAGGCAGCAGGCTATATTACAGCGGCCTCAATGTGTCAAGGATTAATGTCCGTATATTTCTCTTAGAAATCAATTACTTTATGGATGCGTGCATGAAATATTTATCCGTGGACAGAGGATTTTTTTTGTGTTACTGACCTTCATATTTTAAGGATCAAATCGATGAAAATTAAAAAAATAGGCATCGTTGCCAATATTGAAAAGGAAAAAATCACCGATCACGTGAAGTCATTGAAAAAATGGCTAGAAGATAAGGGCGTGAAGGTTTTTCTGGAAAGGGAGATTTCCGCAAAAGTCTCTGCCGGTGGAGGACTCGCATGGAAGGACCTGGCGCGCAAATCGGAAATGGTCGTGGTTTTAGGCGGAGACGGAACGATGCTGCGCGCGGCGCGTTATCTGGCCGGTTACAAAGTTCCCATTCTGGGCATTAATATGGGCAGTTTCGGTTATCTGACCGAAGTCAACCTAAACGAATTGCATTCCACGTTGGAATTGATCATTCAGGGTAAATTTCTTACGGAAAAAAGAATGATGTTTGATGTTAGCATCAAAAGCGGAAAAACCATCATCCCGGTTGGCCATGTCTTAAATGATGTGGTGATCAACCGGGGAGACCTTTCCCGCATGAACGAACTGGAAGTGGAGGTCAACGGGAATTATCTGACAACCTACAAGGGCGACGGGCTGATTGTTTCAACCCCGACGGGTTCCACCGCGTACTCGCTGTCCGCGGGAGGCCCCATTGTTTTCCCGGGCAAGGAATTGATCATCATCAATCCCATCTGCCCGCATACGCTGACAAACCGTCCCATCATTTTTTCCGAAGATTCCAATCTGAAGATAACGCTCTGGTCCAAGGATGAGGGAGCGATGTTGACTCTGGACGGCCAGGAAGCGCACAAGATCAAGTCCGGCGATGCCGTGATTGTGAAAAAATCGAGGCATGTCACCATGCTGGTTCTTTCTCCTTACCGCAGCTACAGCGAAATTTTGCGTTCCAAGCTCGGTTGGGGCGATTTACCTCCGGGAGCGAAAAAAAGGAAACATGCTTAATGAACTCAGCATTAAAAACTTCGCCATTATTGACGAACTCCGGGTTTCTTTCGACGAAGGATTGAATGTCCTCTCGGGGGAAACCGGCGCGGGAAAGTCGATTATTATCGGCGCTGTGAGTCTGCTCCTAGGAGACAGGGCAACGACGGATATGATCAGAGCGCAGGCGGATACGGCCACCGTGGAAGCCGTGTTTGACATTGCCTCCAATCAACGGCTGCGGGAAAAAATTGCGTCCATGGGCTTTTCCGATTCGGACGAATTGATCATCCGCCGCGTCATTTCACACACCGGCAAAAACAGAGCGTTCATCAACGGGCAGGCGGCCACGCTGACCAATCTTGCGGCCGTCAGTGAATTGCTCATCAATATTTGCGGGCAGCATGAACATCAGGTGATTCTTGACGCCGAAAATCATATGGATATTTTGGATGAATACGGCGGGTGCATGCCGGCCAGAAACGAATACGAAGCCATTTACAATCAGTATCAGCAAATCAGAGACCGGATGGAAAAATTACGGGATTTGAACAGAAGCCGGGCGGAAAAAGCCGATCTGTATCAGTTTCAATTGAAAGAGATTCTGGATATTAATCCTCAGCCGGCGGAGGATTCCGCGCTCGCCGATGAAAAAAAAGTTTTGGTGAACGCGCAGAAACTGAAGGATTGCGCCAACCGGGCGTATGATTTGCTTTACGGCGAAAAAGATTCTGCCATGGTGAAGCTCAAGGAAGTCGAAAATAAGGTTAAAGAGATAAAAAAAATAGATGCCGGCCTGAAAATTACCGAATCCGATATTGAAGGAAACTTGATTAATCTTCAAGAGGCGGCTTTGTCGCTGCGGGATTACGGCCATAATCTTTATTTCGATTCGGGCAGGCTTGAGGCCATTGAAGAAAGAATGGATTCGCTGAATCGTCTGAAAAGAAAGCACGGCGGCTCCCTCGAAAGTGTTTTGCTGAAGAAACAGGAAATAGACGACGCGCTCAAGACGGTGTCTTCGCTGCAAGAGGAATTGGAAAAACTCGCAAAAGAAGAGGAAAAGATAAAAGAAAATCTGCGGGAAAAAGCGCTGACGCTTTCCCGGGCAAGAAATAACGCGTCACGCAACTTGCAGAGTGCGGTGGATGAGGAAATTCATGAACTGAATATGTCGCAGGCCGCATTTCATGTTCATTTTAAAACCATTGCCGGAGCGGACATGACCTTCTTCGGGCCGAGGGGGGGCGATGAGATTGAATTCTATCTGGCAGCCAACAAGGGCGAAGAAGCCAAACCGCTGAACCGGATCGCGTCCGGAGGTGAGCTGTCGAGAATCATTCTGGCCATGAAAAACGTTTTAGCCCGCACCGGTTCCGTTTCGTCAATTGTTTTCGATGAGGTGGACAACGGAATCGGAGGAGCTGTTGCGGAAATCGTCGGCCGTAAGTTAAAAGAGGTTTCCGCCGACCATCAGGTGATCTGCATCACGCACTTGCCGCAGATCGCCTGCTTCGGCGACAAACATCTTTTCGTGTCCAAAAAAATTGTCAAGGAGAGAACCGTTACGTCGGTGGAAGAAATTGACGGAACGCGGAAAATCGAAGAAATAAGCCGAATGCTGGGCGGCGTAAATGTGACGGATACCACCCGGAAACACGCCCGTGAAATGCTTCATGACGCCCGATCGTATCCCATTAACTCTTCAGGAGAAAAAAATGTTAAGAAAAGCGCGCATTGATGATGTTAAAACCATTCACCGCATGATCAATATCTCGTCGGGAAAGGGCGAAATGCTGTCCCGTTCTCTGATGGATATTTATCATTCATTGCGTGACTTTTTTGTTTATTATGATGAGGACGAATCACAAGTCACCGCTATCTGCGCCATGAATATCATTTGGGAAAACCTGGCCGAGATCCGCTCTCTTTATGTTGAAGAAAGCCATCGGGGAAAAGGTCTGGGCAGGGAGCTGGTGGAAGCCTGTATTTCCGAGGCGATTACAATCGGTCTTTTTAAGGTTTTCACCCTCACGTATAAAAAGGATTTTTTTATCAAGCTGGGATTTAAAGAAATTGACAAGGGCCTCTTGCCGGAAAAAATCTGGTCTGATTGTTTCCGCTGTTCCAAATATCCCGATTATTGCGATGAAGTGGCGATGATTGTTGAATTATGAAAAATTGGTTCAAATACGGCCTCTTGTTCATGATGGTTCTTTCTTTATCCGGTTGCCTGCGCGGTGTTCCGAAGTCGCCCGTCATGCCTGCGGAGACATTCGTTCGTGTCAACGCGGCGGAAATGGATTTTCTCGATGATTTGGACTTTGCATCACTGGACAGTGCAATTCAAAGAAGCATCAGCTATTATGAAGGCGCGGGGAAAAACTATGTTTATCGCATGCCGGACCGATTGGTGGACGCCCGTCTGTTAAAAGACAGCCTGAATACTTTTCTTGCTGTTCTGCGTTCAAAAAACAGTCACGCAAAATTAAAAGACGTCATCGCTGATAAATTCGATGTCTATCGTGTTGTCGGGCAAGGAGATTCTGGCAACGCTTTTTTCACAGGTTATTACGAACCCTTGCTGGAAGGTTCGCTAGTGCGAACCGAAAAATACAGGTATCCTCTTTATCGTGTGCCTCCCGATTTAATCAGGAAAGAAAACCGTATCGGCCGGATTCAAAACGGCAATTTTGTGCCCTACTATAGCCGTTATGAAATTGATGCTGAACAAGTTTTAAAAGGAAAAAATCTGGAAATCGCCTGGGTTTCCGATTTGGCTGACCTCTTCTCTCTGCACATACAGGGTTCCGGGAAAATAAGACTCGAAGACGGCAGGCTCTTGACCGTCGGTTTCGCGCAATCAAACGGCAAGCCTTTTCGCAGCGTAACCCGATTTATGCTGGATAGCGGCAGAATAGACCCTGCTGAAGCTTCCTATCGTCATACATTTTTACAGGGCAGGAGTGACGCTGAAATATATGATATTCTCGGCCATAACGAAAGATATGTATTTTTCCGTTTTCTGGACTCGGAGCCGATCGGAGCGTTAGGAGAGCCGGTCACACCGGCTCGGTCAATCGCGACGGATCCGGATTATTTCCCGGAGGGGGCGCTGGCGTTTATTCGTCTGCGCAAGCCGGTTTTTGATGCTGAAGGCAATTTAAAAGAGCGCGTGAGTTTTTCCCGTTTTGTGCTCAACCAGGACAAAGGCTCGGCCATTAAAGGCCCCGGCAGGGTGGATTTGTTCTGCGGATTCGGCGAGCAGGCCGAATACACAGCGGGAACCCTCAAGGAACAAGGAGAACTGTATCTGCTTCTGCAAAAGTGAATTTATCCGTATGTTTCAGTCATTATTTCCCTCTGTTCTCCTGTGTCCGTACTTTAATCCGTTTATTATAAATTTCAGCCGGAAATAAAGGGTGAAATCCGACCTTCATTATGGTATTTTACGCTGTAAGGCCGTAAAAATGGGCCGCCAGGTTTAATGAAAGATACATAAAAAGGTTCATCGCTTTGTCACCGTGACGTGAGACAAGATTGACTATGAGGAATTGTTTAGTATGAGCGACAAAGAAGAGTCTAAACTATACAGGGCGTTAAAAGAGGCAAGTGACGCTTCTGTCCAGAATTTGCTGGGGATGATGTACCAGAATGGCAAGGGTGTCCCTAAAGACAAAGCTGAGGCTATCAAATGGTATCTCAAGGCGGCGGAACAGGGCCATGCCGAGGCACAGAATAATCTCGGGATGATGTACCAGAATGGTCATGGTGTTCCTCCAAACAGGGCTGAAGCCATCAAATGGTATCTCAAGGCGGCGGAGCAGGGTCATGCCGAGGCACAGAATAATCTGGGGATGATGTACCAGAATGGTCAGGGTGTTTCCGAAGACAAGGCTGAGGCCATCAAATGGTATCTCAAGGCGGCGGAGCAGGGCCATGCCGATGCTCAGAATAATCTCGGGATGATGTACCAGAATGAAGCCATCAAATGGTATCTCAAGGCGGCGGAACAGGGTCATCATGGCGCAAAATTTAATTTAGAATTAATGTGTGATGCTCTGCAGGACAAGACGGAATCTGTCAGCCGGGATGCTCAATCGGATGAAGGCAAGGATGTTCCGAATGAAGAGACTGAAACAATTATCAGTGATTTGCAATCAGAAGCAAGCAAGGATGTTTTGCCGGAAGAAACTGCGCCAGTGAGTGACGGCTTACGACTGGAAGATGTTGAAGACGTTCTGCCGGATAAGACGGAAGCTGTCGGCAGCGAGACTCAATCAGATGAAGGTAAAGATATTCCGGAGGAAGAGGCTGAATCAATCATCAATGATTTGCAATTAGAGCCACGCAAAGATGTTTTACAGGATGAAACCGCGCCAGTGAGTGACGGCTTACCACTGGAACAAGCTGAAGACGTTCAGCCGGCCGAAACGGAGGATTCCGGCGGCAGCGATTTACCGTTGGAAAAAACCGAAGATGTTTTGCAAGATCAGGCAGATGCAGTTGACAGTCATATGGAATTGGCAAGAGACGAGGAGGCCACGCAAGCCGAGACGGATCTTCCCGGCAGCAACTTACAATTAGAGGAAGATAATAATGTTCCGCAGGATGAGGTCGAGGCCGCTGGCTGGGAATTGGAATTAGAAAAAGACGAGGCTGAAAATACCAAAAAGGCTGCCGAGCAGGGCATGGCCGCCGCTCAGAATGAGCTGGGTATGATGTATCAGCGCGGGAAGGGTCTTCCGCAAGACGATGTTGAAGCGATTAAATGGTATCTCAAAGCCGTTGAACAGGGTAATGACAACGCCAAGAAAAATCTGAATATGTTTTACAAAGGCGGCCGGGGTATTCTGAAAGACAAGGATGAGACGTTCAAGTGGTGTCAAAGTGCAGCTGAAAAAGGCATTGCATCCGCGCAGTTCATTTTAGGTTTAATATACGAAAAAGGTAAAGGCGTTAAGCCCGACGAAGCGAAGGCAACGAAATGGTACCTCAATGCGGCTGAACAGGGGCACGCGGACGCACAGTATCATCTGGGGCTGATTTTCAGTCGGGGGCTGCAAGACTATGCCGAGGCGGCAAGGTGGTTTTTAAAATCGGCCGAACAAGGCATTGCCGATGCACAGTATAATATTGCTTCGATATTGGAAAGAGGCAAAGGCATGAAACGGGATTTTGAGGCGGCTGCGGTCTGGTACGGCGAAGCCGCCGCGCAAGGACACAAAGATGCCCAACACGCTCTGGGGCTGATGTACTTAAATGGTACCGGTGTTTCGAAGGATGATGGCGAAGCGGAGCGCTGGTTTCGCAAGGCGGCTAAACAAGGCATGACGGAAGCGCAGGTTCAATTAGCAAAAATGAAAGACAAATAATTGACGCAGCTAATCTTTTTTGCGTTCACGTATAAAGCATCGGGGGTCTTCCGCCAGATAATCCCCGCTGTAGGCGTGGGCGCGTCCCCGGCAGCCTCCGCAGACGGTTTTATAATTGCATTCCCCGCAAAGGCCTTTTAGAAGTTTTTCCCTTTGCCGCAGATTTTGAAAGACCGGCGCATCCCTGTAAATACGCTCAAAACTTTGGTCTCTGACATTGCCGGCGGTGACTTCCACAAACGGGCAGGGCCAGACATTACCGTTCGCTTTTATGTAAACAAAGCCGCGTCCGGCCGCGCAGCCGTGAAATACCTTGCCGGCCAGTTGAAGCTTGAATCCATCTTTTATTCCTTTTTTCTCCAACAGGTAAGGCCAGTATTGAGGACCGGCAACCGGTTCGATAATGGTTTTGGCGTTTCTCTGCTTTTCGGCGATCATCTCACTTAAATACCGGTTGGCGCTTTTCTTTAAAGTGGCTTTCTCGATTTTTTCTCCCCGGCCCACCGCCACCAGCTGATACATGAGCATAATACCGGCGCCGCTGGCATCGGCAAAATCAATCAGTTCCGGAAGATGCGGTATGTTATATTCCATTGCCGTTGTATTGATCTGCAGAAGGATGCCCGCTTTTTTCGTGGCTTCCATCGCCCGCAGGGTCAGATCGAAACAACCCGGTTTATTCCGCACCATGTCATGAACATCGGGATTGGCGGCGTCCATGCTGATGGCATTACAGACAACGCCGTGGTCCTTAAGCTTAAAGGCCATTTCTTCATCAATCAAGGTGCCGTTGGTGGCGATGATATTGGCCAGGCCGGCCTTTTGTGAATGTCTCAGCAATTCGAAGATATCCGGCCGTACCAGCGGTTCACCTCCCGTATAAATTAAGGTGCGGAATTCGCTTATGGAAGCCATGCCATCGATCAGTTTTTTCGCCTCATCGGTGGACAGTTCGTCTTTTCCGGCCTGGTCGCTGACCGCATGACAATGGATACACTTCAGATTACACGCGCCGGTGACCTCCCATGCCGGGTGACCCGGATAGCCGATACATCCCATGCCCAAGGCTCCGTTGGCCACCGGCATCGATTTAAAGCCGTGTTTGACCAACCAGCCGGGAAATTTTCTCCAGTTGTTTAAGTAACCCATCAGCAGGGAACTGCCCAACTGTTTGAATAACAGGGAAGGGGGATTATAAAATGCTTTGACTTTTTTTCTCATAACCCAATCTTAAATATACGCCAGAATGTATGCCAGAGACGTTCCCAGATTGACAACGATATTCAGCGCACAGAGTTTTTCCAGCGTGTTTCTGTGCTCATGTTTATCGCCTAACATCATCAGAACAATAAATAAAGAAATTATCAGCACCGGCAGGTAAAAATAAACAACCTTAAAGGGGATACCCCAGAACGGTGAGGCAATGGCCGTGAGTGACGCCAGGAGAGAAAATGTGATGTATATAAATTTCCCTTTTCTCTTTCCCAGCCGATAAAGAAGGTTTTTCTTGCCGGTTGCACGGTCTGCTTCATAATCGTGGAACTCGTTAAGAAATATGACATTGAAAATGGTCAGGCCGATAGGTATTGCCATCCAGTGAATGACCGGATCAATAGAGCCTGTCTGAATATAGTAAGCGGAAGCCACGGGCAGCCAGCCGTAACAAAATCCGATGAATATTTCGCCGACGCCTCTTTGAACCAAGCGAATGGGTTTTGAGGAATAAAAAAATCCGGAAAAAGCTCCAATGGAACCCAAAATAAGCGTATAGGGGCCGGTGTTTAAAATGAACTGTAGAACGCAGCCGATGATGCCGGCCAGAACGAGAGACAGGATGCTTGTCCACAACGCCACGTTGCGGGATAAAAGCTTTTCGGGGATAACCCCTGATCCTCCGGCGAATTTGCTCTTATAAAGTTTTTTGGAGATTTCGTCTTCCCGGTAGTCAAAATATTCTCCGGATTGATAGGTGGAGAGCATAATCAGAATCACTCCCGATACGCCCAGAAGAAAAATATCCAGGCCGAAAGAAGCGGTGATTCTGTATGCCAAAAGAGATCCAAGGATGAACGGGAGCACCCCCACCGTGTGAAAAGGAGGCCGGGACAGCCTGATCCATCCCTTGAACTTTTCCGCCTTCGAATTCATATAAACACCTTTACTAATCGCGGCGGCTTCATAACATAAAGGCTCCTCTTTGTAAAGAAGCTCCCCGATTATCCTGACCGCCAATGCTTTGGCGCAATTGTATTTCGGATGGTGGGAGCGCATTTTCAGGCCGATTTGCGGTTTACAAGCGCCGGCGGAAAAAAAGTTCTTAAACAGGAAACATTGTTGAAGAAATCATCATTTTTCTCTTGATTGTTAATCTTTATTGTGTTAGTCGTAGCGCGAACTCAAGCGAAAAGACATCTTGCAAAGCCAGAATACAAGCGGGTTCGGGCGGGTTAGGTTGAATGTGTTTCCCGGAACAACGGGTGATTCGGCCTTTTCCAAGATAGTCGGATTTTAAATTTTTTACCGTTTGAGCTTTCAGAGGTTCTGATTATAAACGCGTCAGCGGTTTATAATAAAATTCAAAAATTTGATTTTATGAAAGGGGGATTTTAGGAGATGACGAAGGCAGAATTAATCGGGGTTATAGCAAAGGCGGCAGATATTACCAAAGACAAAGCGGCAAAATCACTGAACGCTTATGAAACAGCGGTTGCCAAAGAGCTCAAAAAGAGCGGCAAGCTTGTTCTCGTAGGTTTTGGAACGTTCTCCGTCGTGAAGAGAAAAGCAAGAGAAGGCAGGAATCCTCAGACCGGCAAAGCCATTAAGATTCCCGCGAAGAAAGTTGTAAAATTCAAAGCAGGCAAGGATCTGGCCGGTAAAGTTAAATAATAATATTGATAAGTCATTGTACAACTAAGGCCTCCGCACATTAACTAATTACCGGAGGCCTTAGTTCGTTTATCTAAAAGAAGGAGTTTGTGTTTTGGGGCTCAAAAGAATTCTCAGCGGGATGCGTCCGACAGGAAAATTGCATCTGGGTAATCTGCACGGCGCTTTAAAAAACTGGGTGGATTTGCAGGAAGGCGGCCAATACGACTGTTTTTATTTCGTGGCCGATTGGCACGCGGTGACCAGCGAATATAGTTCCACGGAAGACATCAAGAACAACGCCATCAATATGGTGATCGACTGGCTCAGTGTCGGGCTGGATCCGAAAAAAAGCACACTCTTCGTTCAATCCGCGGTCAAGGAACATGCCGAGTTGTTTCTGCTGCTGTCCATGATTACCCCGTTGGCATGGCTGGAGAGAAATCCGACCTATAAGGAAATGAAAACGGAACTGTCCAACAAGGATTTATCCACATTCGGTTTTCTGGGTTACCCGGTTCTTCAGGCCGCCGACATTATCATGTACAAAGCGCATGGCGTACCGGTCGGCGTTGATCAGCTTCCTCACGTCGAGCTGACCAGAGAAATAGCGCGTCGGTTTAATTTTCTTTACAAAGAAATATTCCCCGTTCCCGAGCCGCTTTTGACGAGCGTACCCAAGTTGCTGGGCATGGACGGGAGAAAAATGAGCAAATCCTACGATAATTCGATTTATATCAGCGATCGCGACAAGGTTTTACAGCAGAAGATTGCCTCGATGTTTACCGATCCTCAACGCATGCGCAGGAGCGACGCGGGCAATCCGGAAATATGCAATGTTTTCTCTTTTCACGGTCTTTATTCACCCAAACAAAAGGTTGCCGAAATAGACGCCGAGTGCCGTAAAGCCGGCATAGGGTGTATTGATTGCAAAAAAATACTGGCTCAGCACGTGGCGGAAAATTTAAAACCCGTGCATGAACGGATGGATTACTATACAAACCATCTCGATGAAATTCATGCGATTATCGACGAAGGCAATCAGAAAGCAACGAAAATAGCCTGTCAGACAATGAATGAGGTTCGGGATGCTGTCAAGATATGACGATTTTGATCCGGATCAATCTATGGATAACGAACAGAATTTAAGTTATGCCATCAAGCTGGATATCTTTGAAGGTCCCCTGGATCTGCTTCTCTATCTGATTAAAAAAAATGAGATTGACATCTATAATATCCCCGTCGCGCTGATTACCGAGCAGTACCTTCAGTATCTGAAAATGATTAAGGCGCTGAATCTCGATTTGGCCGGGGAGTATCTGGTGATGGCCTCTACGCTTATTCATATCAAATCGAGAATGCTCCTGCCTCCGCCGGATGAAACGGAAGAGGGAGAGGAAGAAGATCCCCGCGCCGAACTGGTCAGGCAACTTCTGGAGCACAAAACATTTAAGGAAATTGCCTCAGAACTGGGAAACAGGCCCCTTTTGGAAAGGGATGTTTTTGTCCGTGCGGCTTCGTTGCCGGAGGAGATGGAACAGCCGATGCCGGAGTCGGAAGAACTCATCGAAGTGAGTGTTTTTGATCTCATCGAAGCGTTCCATCGAGTCGTTTCTCAACTCGACAAAAAAGAGCTTCTGGAAATTGATCTGGAGAAATTATCTCTTACGGATATCATTAATGACATCATGGATCAGTTGGCCGCGATGAAGAGCCTGACGTTTGAAGACTTGCTTAAAGAAAAGAAAGATCGTCGGCGGATCATTTATATTTTTTTAGCGTTACTGGAATTAGTTAAACTGAGAATGATTAAGGCTTATCAGACCTCGGTTTTTGGAGTTATCCGGATATTTCCGGCCGTGGAGTAGTGTATGGAAAAAATTAAAGCAATCATTGAAGCTCTTATTTTCGCTTCCGACACGCCGTTGGCACCTGAAAAAATTCGCGCTGTTTTCCCGGACGTGGAAAAGAAAGAAATTCAGGAAATCATCGACCAACTGGTGTCGGAATACCATGAAAGACAGGGCGGAATTCTTTTACAGGAAGTTGCCGGAGGATTTCAGTTTCGCACCAACGCCGAACTCGGTAAGTGGGTCAAGAAGTTGAAAAGCACAAAGCCTCATAACCTGTCCCCCCAGGCCATGGAAACACTGGCCATCATTGCCTATCGGCAGCCCATTGTGAAGTCTGAAATTGAAAGCATTCGCGGCGTCGATGTCGGAGGTCCGCTGAAGAATCTTCTGGAGAAAAAGCTTGTTCGAATCGTCGGACGCAAAGACGTGCCCGGGAAGCCTATCATTTACGGAACGACAAAAAAATTTCTGGAAGTTTTCAATCTGAAAAATATTATGGATTTACCCAATATGCGGGAATTAAAGGAGCTGAATCAACAGCAGGAACTCCTGATGCAGGATATGGATGAGGAAAAAATCCAGGAAGATGTTGCTGAATGATGAAAGAGCGTCTGCAAAAAGTTATTGCTTCCGCCGGCATCGCGTCGCGCCGCCTGGCGGAAAAGATGATCACGGAAGGACGCGTGAGTGTTAACGGCACGGTCGTGACCAAACTGGGCGAAAAAGCCGATCCCCGAAAGGACACCATCCGTGTTGACGGAAATCTTATTTCCACCGAAAAAACAAAATATTACATCGCTCTGAATAAGCCGGCCGGATTTGTCACGACCCTTCATGATCCCCAGGGACGCCCGACCATTGTGGATTTGATCAGAGATGTTCCGGAAAGAGTTTATCCCGTGGGAAGACTCGATTATGATTCCCGCGGGCTTCTGCTTTTGACCAATGACGGCGATTTCGCCCTGAGGGTTCAGCATCCCCGTTTTGCGAAACCCAAAACATACCGGATCAAAATTCAGGGTTACTTCTCGAAAGAAAAATTAAATCAGTTGAAAAAAGGAGTCAAATTGGACGACGGCCCTTTTAAACCGGAAAATCTTAAAATCGAGAAGGTCAATGATAAAAGCTGCTGGTTACGTCTCACCCTCAAAGAGGGGCGTAACAGGATCATTCGAAGAGGCGTGGAAGCCGTCGGTCACCGGGTGGCTCTTCTCACAAGAGAATCCATCGGAGAAATCAGTATCAGCGGCATAAAAGAGGGGATGTGGAGGCATTTGACTGATAAAGAAATAAACCGGTTGATGGATGGGCCAACAGAGGAAAAACGTAAAAAAATCTTGACATTCGCCGAAAAATAAATAATAAACTGCAACATAGAAAAAGAAAAAACATTGTTATTCGGCTATTATAAGTTACTATAGGTTGTAATCAGTATTTTAGGAGGGGCTATGAACAAATCCGATCTTATTGAGGCTTTAAGCAGCAAATTAAATCTGACAGAAAAAAAGGCAATCGATGTCGTTAATCTCATTTTCAAGGGTTTTACAGATGAGCTGAAGAAAAACGGCCGTATCGAAATCAGGGGATTTGGAAGTTTTGTGGTAAAAAAATACGATTCGTATACGGGGAGAAATCCCAAAACGGGAACGAAAATTCAGGTTGAACCCAAAAAACTGCCCTTCTTTAAGGTAGGAAAAGAACTTAAAGTTAGAGTTGATAAAAAGAAATAACCGTTATTGCCTGTTAATATAAAATAAAAAAGGAGGTATTTTAAATGCCTCCTTTTCTTTATTAGAATTTCACGATTAAGGTATTGTCAGCCTAAATTGGAATTTACGAAATCCCAGTTAATCAGATCTTTAATAACCGCACTAAGATAATCCGGCCTTCTGTTTTGATAATCAAGATAATAAGCGTGTTCCCAAACGTCAATGGTCAGCAGCGCTTTCTGTCCGCGTGCCAGAGGTGTGTCGGCGTTGGCGGTTTTTGTGATCTTCAGTTGATTTCCCTCCAGGACTAACCATGCCCAACCGCTGCCGAACTGGGTTATTCCCGCGTTTTTGAGTTCTTCGGCAAACTTTTCATAGCTGCCCCAGGCATCGTTAATCCTGGCCGCGATTGCGCCGGTGGGATTGCCGACTCCCGATTTTTTCAGACAATTCCAGTAAAAAGTGTGATTCCAGACCTGAGCCGCGTTATTGAAGATACCGGCCTTCGCCGGATCTTTAGCCGCAATTTGGATAATTTCTTCCAGAGATTTATTTTCCAGTTCGGTTCCGGCGATTAATTTGTTCAAATTGTCCACATACGCCTGATGATGCTTACCATAATGAAAATCCAAGGTGTTCGCGCTGATCACAGGCGCCAACGCATCTTTCGCGAAGGGTAAATCCGGTAATTTTATGGCCATATGCAACCTCCTTTTTTTGTTGTTATAATAATTACATCCTGCCGCTTGTCAAAGAAACATCAGTTTTCTGTGATATTTCTACTCTCCTTTTTATTTCGACCACTTAGTTTGATCCAGTTCATATTGATAAAAGTGAAAACCGCAAAAATAAGCGCCGGAACGGCGACTTCCTGTTGAAATATCGTCAGGGCAATTCCTCCCGCCAGGCCGCAGTTTTTCATGGTGCCCAGAAGAATCAGAGTATTGATTCTTTCGTCTCGGGGTCGAAAATACAGCCCGATTCTTCTGA
>JASEHT010000169.1 GCA_030018675.1 Smithella sp. | reverse complement strand
CTCAGGTTAACGGTGCCATCGGTGCTGCAGTCTTGGCTGCCTCATTGTAGTCAATCTTTTTACAGGGGAAATTGTCAGTGCCATGTCCACAGATTACGATTTTATGAAAATAGCTTTGGAAGAAGCGGAATCCGGATACCGACGCGGCGAAGTGCCTGTTGGTGCGGTTCTGGTGCGCGAAGGGATTGTTCTGGCGCAGGCGCATAATTCACCCATTGCGACAAACGATCCCTCGGCGCATGCGGAAATGCTGGTTTTGAGGCAGGCTGGTGAAAAACTGGGTAATTATCGGCTGGCGGGAACGGAACTTTACGTAACCATTGAACCTTGCATCATGTGTGCGGGCGCGATTGTTCACGCACGCGTTGAAAGGGTAATTTTCGGAGCGCGCGACCCGAAATTCGGAGGAGTTTTTTCCTTATATAATATTCTGGATGATAAACGACTCAATCATCAGGTGAAAATAATCGAAGGAATATTAGGTCAAGAGTGCGGAGAAATTATGAGTAGATTTTTTCGGGAAAAGAGGGTAACATCCGCACCCGCTTCGGCGACGTGATAAAAAAAGCGGAGAGGTACCGAAGTGGTCGTAACGGGATCGACTCGAAATCGATTTGGGGGCCACAAAGCTCCCACGGGGGTTCGAATCCCCCTCTCTCCGCCAGAATACATTGTTTTTTGAAAATTGATTTGTCATTCCGAGGAATCCCGACTAGTCGGGATGAAGAGGAATCTTAAATTGGTAAATACAAAAAAGATTTCTCACCCCGATAAATCGGGGGTCGAAATGACAGAGTGTAACAAACGGAGAGATGTCCGAGCGGCTGAAGGAGCACGACTGGAAATCGTGTGTACGCCCCCAAAGGTGTACCGCGGGTTCAAATCCCGCTCTCTCCGCCATTTTTTTCGTCAACGGCAACCATTCCAATCGTCATTGTCTGATTTTATGAAACTCAAACAACTAACTCCCGAGGAAGAAGAAGTTATAGTCCGCAAAGAAACGGAGATGCCTTTTTCCGGGCAATATGATAATTTTTTCGAGCCGGGCACTTATCGCTGTAAAAGGTGCGGGACGGCATTGTACCGGTCGAAAGACAAATTCCCTTCCGGTTGCGGCTGGCCGAGCTTTGATGATGAAATTCCGCATGCCATTAAACGCGTTAACGAAGCCGACGAAGAACGAACAGAAATTCAGTGCGCAGCCTGCGGCGCTCATTTGGGGCACGTTTTTGAGGGCGAGGGATTCACGCCCAGAAATGTCCGTCATTGTGTTAATTCAATCTCTTTGGATTTCAAGGCCAAATAATGATTAAAAAAATTGTGCTGGGCGGCGGATGCTTCTGGTGTATCGAAGCCGTCTTCCAGAAAATTAAAGGAATAAATAAAATCGAGTCCGGTTACGCGGGCGGCAATGTAGTGGCCCCGACGTATGATCAGGTTTGTCGTGAAGAAACCGGTCATGCCGAGGTTGTGCTTGTGGAATACGAGGATGCCGAAATTAGTCTGGAGAAAATTCTGGGGGTGTTTTTTTCAGCCCACGATCCGATGACGTTGAACCGGCAGGGCAATGATGTCGGTTCTCAATATCGCTCGATCATCTTATGGACAGAGCCGGAGCAGGAGCGGATCATCAGAATGTTTATGGATACGCTCAGGAAAGATTTTTCGAAGGGAATTGTCACTGAGGTGAAAAAGCTGGATAAATTCTACGCGGCGGAAAATCCTCATCAAAATTATTATAAAAACAATAAAAATCAGCCATATTGCCGGTTTGTCATTGACCCCAAAATACAGAAGGTGGAAAAAGAATTCCCGGATAATCTGCTGTAAAAGCAAATATATTCCCTGTTTCAAGCATCAAGAAAAATTTGAGTTGATTCCTGCTCATTTATCGATTAATAGTCTCGACAGGTTAATATTGAATTAATATGGCCGGGTCCCGCGCAACGGAGGCTTGTGAACCCCGTCAGGTCCGGAAGGAAGCAGCGGCAGCAATGTCCGACATGTGTTGCGGGAAACCCGGTCACCAGTACACCTATTCGCTTGTTTCGGCTAACGTCGTTGGCTGCGTCGTCGGCTTCCTCAACGTATGACAAATACGCCTGCGGAGCCTCCTTCTTGCCGCCTTGTTATCCATCACAATCAAACAGGTGTCGGGAAAATATATTGTGATATTTTATCGTAGCGTTAGGAGTTCAATTGGAATATCAAGTCCTCGCCCGAAAATTCAGGCCGCAAAATTTTGAAGAAGTCGCCGGTCAGTCGCATGTTGTAAAAACACTGCGCAACGCCATCGCTCAAGGCCGTGTCGCGCACGCTTTTCTTTTTAGCGGTCCGCGGGGCGTCGGCAAAACATCCGTCGCCCGGATTCTGTCCAAAGCACTCAATTGCGAGAAGGGACCGACCTCCACTCCCTGCAACGAATGTGCAAATTGCAAAGAGATAACCAACAATTCTTCCCTGGATGTGCATGAAATTGATGGCGCGTCCAACCGTGGCATCGATGAAATCCGGGAATTGCGGGAAAACGTCAAATTCGCTCCGGCCTCGTCCCGATACAAAATTTATATTATTGATGAAGTGCACATGCTGACGGATCCGGCTTTTAACGCGCTTCTCAAAACACTGGAAGAGCCTCCGGCTCACGTGATTTTTATTTTCGCCACCACAGAGAGTCACAAAATTCCGTCAACCATTCTTTCCCGCTGTCAATGCTACGATTTCCGGCGGATTCCGCTCAGGGAAATCATCGCGAATCTGGGCCTTGTGGCCTCCAAGGAAGGAATTACAATCAGCCCGATAGCTCTTTCCTGGATCGCCGAGGCGGGCGACGGCAGCATGCGCGATTCACAAAGCATTTTCGACCAGGTAATTTCCTTCGCCGGATTGGATATCAAAGACGCCGATGTCGAGGAAAGTCTGGGTCTGGCCGCCAGAAAATATCTGTTTAATCTTTCCGACGCCGTCTTGAATCAAAAGGCGGCCTCCTGTCTGCTGATTCTGGAGGAAGCCTATCTGGCCGGCATTGACATGAAGTATTTTTATCAGATGCTGCTCAAACATTTCAGGAATCTGCTGCTGGTGAAGATTGCCGCCGACGGCAGTTCGTCATTCGACATCGCGGCCGAACAGATCGAAAAACTGAAAAACCAGGCGCAGAAAATATCGCGCGAAACGCTTCAGCGTTATCTGGAAATTCTGATCGCGGAAGAAGGCAATTTCCGCCGCAGCCAGGAGCCGCGCATGAAACTGGAAACGATTATTGTCAAAATGGCGTATCTGGAACCGATCATGCCCCTGGGCGAAATTCTTTCCACCATTGAAAATCTCGAGAAAAAATTACAGTCCGGTTTGCCGGCGAATTCCGGATCGTCCGCCCGGCAATCTTCAGCGGGTGAATCTTCGGCAGATGTTACAGACGGCGCAGCTCATGCCAACGCGCTGCCTGTGAAGGAGAAGGCGCATGCCAACCCGCCAGCGGATGTCTCGACAGATTTAAAAGAATTGCGCGACACCCTGAAAAAGTATATCAAAAAAGAAAACCCCATTCTGGCCGCCAAGATGGATTCCGTCGAGATTGTAAGCTGTGAAGACGCCTGTTTAACAATCGGTTTCCCCTCGAACTTTATTTTTCTGGATGAAATACGAAATGAACAAAAAGAAAAGCTGGAGCA
The DNA here is from genome assembly GCA_030018675.1 of Smithella sp. GTDB lineage: Bacteria > Desulfobacterota > Syntrophia > Syntrophales > Smithellaceae > Smithella. Next base: position 1,783 of record JASEHT010000169.1, on the reverse strand, counting down.
CATTGCCGGAAAATTCTTCCAGAAAAATATGACCCTGAAAATCGAAGCCCTGAGTGCGGAAAATGGCGGGGCCAATGGCAACAAGGCACGCAGCCAGGCCAGCATTGTCAATGACATCAAGTACGAAGCGATGCGGCAGCCGATTTTGCAGAAAGTGATGGACGAACTTCCCGACGCCAGAGTTGTGGAAATCAAGGTCAACACCAATAAAATAAATTCTTAACATCAAAAACAAATTTTGAAAAACACCGGGAGGTTAAAGCGTGCAGAATTTTAACACAATCATGAAGCAGGCAAAAAAGATGCAGGAGCGAATGGCTCAAATGCAGAAGGAACTCGAAACAAAAACCGTTGAGGCGCAGGCCGGCGGAGGAATGGTCAGCGTTGTGGTCAACGGCAAGTTTGAAGTTATTTCATTAAAGATTGAAAAGGAAGTCGTCAACCCCGAAGATATCGAAATGCTGCAGGATCTGGTTGCCGCCGCCATTAACGAGGGCGTCCGCAAAGCGCAGGAAATGGCGGCTTCGGAAATGGGCAAGATTACCGGGGGATTGAATATCCCGGGTTTTTAGTGAAGGCAGGTTTATGAAAGCATACGCACAACCCATTAAAAAACTTATCGCCGAACTGGGAAAGCTTCCCGGAATCGGCGAGAAAACAGCGGCCAGACTGGCCAATTATATTTTACGTTCCACGGAAGATGACGTCAGGAAGCTTGCGGAAAGCATTGTTGAGGTGAAGAGTAAAATCAGGCTTTGCCGGACTTGCCTTAACCTGACGGAAGAAGATACCTGTGACATCTGTCGCGATTCTTCCAGGGACAGGGAAATGATCTGTGTCGTGGAAGATCCTGACGCGCTGGCAGCAATCGAAGAATGCGGCGGCTATAAAGGAACCTATCATGTTCTGCACGGAGCGCTTGCTCCGCTGGACGGAATCGGACCGGATAATCTACGCCTGGGCGAGCTTGTTCGGCGAGTCAACGAAGGCACAGTCAAAGAAATCATTCTGGCCACGAACACCAATGTTCAGGGCGAATCCACGGCATTGCTTTTGATCCGTATGTTCAAAGAAAAAAATATAAAATTGACGCGTATAGCGATGGGCATGCCGATGGGCGGCGATTTGAAATATATTGATAAGATGACGATTTCCAAATCATTGGAATTTCGTCGCGGCATGTAGCCTGACGCCTTAAAACAGCCATAGGCTGCGTTGCGCTTCATCTTTCGTCACTGCGACCTACACAAAAGTAGGCCTCATTCCTCAATATTCGCGCGTCTTGCCTCTGACTGTTTTAAGGCGTCATGAATGGGATGGTTTTATGGAAGCGGAAATAACAACCAAAACAAAATTGCGGCGGATTAATGCGAAGAAAATCACCAAGGCGGTGAAGAAGCTTTTTATCGAAGCCAATACAGCTTTGGGTGAAGATGTTGTCGAGGCGCTGAAAAGAGCGCTTACCAGAGAAGAGTCGGAAACCGGCAGGCAAGTCCTGCAGAAAATAATCGAAAATGCCGACATTGCCCGCCGAAAAAAATGCCCATCTGTCAGGATACGGGGCTGGCAGTTGTTTTTGTGGAAATGGGACAGGATGTTCACATAACCGGTGAACCTTTGCACGCGGCGATTGAAGAAGGCGTGAGACAAGCATATGAAGAAGGATATCTGCGCAAATCCGTCTGCGATCCGTTTACCCGGGACAATACCACCGACAATCTGCCCGCAATCATTCATGTGGATGTTGTTGCCGGCAGTCATTTGAAAATCATTGCCATGCCCA